>NZ_JBYCLA010000598.1:0-6937 GCF_057473665.1 Mycobacterium sp. TH-M25 | reverse complement strand
CCGCGGCCACCGGCGCTACGCTGGCTGAACTGATGGCACGGTTGGGTCATTCGACACCGCAAGCGGCCATGCGCTACCAGCACACGGCCGGTGGGCGCGACCGCGAGATCGCGGCGCTGCTCTCCCGGATCGCCGAACGGAGCACCGATGGGTGACTACCTAATTGTCTGCGGCTGCACTGGTGAGGTCGCCGCAATCGCCTTCTTGGACGACAACCGCGACAGCGGTGGCCGGGTGACGTTTCGCCCAGTGTCTGGCGCGTCGGATGCGGTGCTCGGCGCCGGTGTGGCCACTGCGCGCGATCAGGGTGCTATGTACCGCGCACTGGTCGCGGGCTACGCCGATCACGCCGTGAGCGAGGCGATCTGGCCGCGCGGTACAAGCTGGGTTGTGCGCTGCCCGCATTGTAAACGGCAGGCCCAAATCGGCGATGCGGCCGCGCTGGTCGACACGCTCGACACTGGCGAGGATTGGGCTGTCGTGCCGGCGGGTGACGACGGGCGTAAACGCTCCGTTGTGCCTCTCGGCGTGTTGTGCCGCATAATCGCGGGCGATATGGGCTAAACTCGCACCTGCGTCCGCTGGACGCGACCCGTCTCCGAGCCTCGGGTGGGCGGCATCGTAACGATGCCCGAAAGGCCCACCCAATGAACGACACAATCGCCGCGACCCGTCGTCGCTATGTGACCCCCGCACAGGCTGCCCAATATCTTGGCGTCACGGCACGCACAATTCGCCAGATGTTGGCCGACGGCCGGCTGACCGGCTACCGCAACGGCGCCAGATTCATTCGGCTTGACTTGAATGAGATCGACGCCGCGATGCGGCCGTTCGGCGCGGGCGCATGAACAGCAAAACGCCGGCCCCAAGGGACCGGCGCCTGCACGCGTCTCCGAACGCTAAGCACCAGAATACCAGCTCAGCGTCCGAGACTAAGGGCGACACCCTGCTCATTCCCGACATCAGAGCCGACGACGACAACCTGACCGCCGCCCTGAAATACGCTGCCGATGGCTGGTACGTCATTCCCGTTCGCGCCGGGACAAAAGACGCCGGCAGCGTCGTCGGGAGAGGCTGGCCGGCGCAGTCGAGTCGCGACCCGAAAATCATCACGGCCTGGTTCGCCGGAACCGATTACGGAATCGCGCTGCACTGCGGCCGATCCGGTGCCGTCGTCATCGACGTCGACAACTTCGACAAGGCGCCGGATGAGATACTGCGCGCCGTCGAAGCCGGCTGCCCGCATCAATCCAGCCGGCCGGATCAACCTCATCGCGGGCATTATCTGTTCGCCAACACCACTGGTCGGCGCGTCGGTAACAGCGTCGGAAAGCTTGGGCGCGGCTGGGGCGATGTGCGGGGCGCCAACGGCGTCATCGTCGTCGCGCCCACGCCACACCCCGGCGGCGGTTTGTATCAGTGGAAACGCACCGGCGCACTGCCGGCGCTGCCGGATTACATCGCCGACGCGCTGCCGGAGTCTCATGACGCGGAAGCTACGGCCACCGACGCCGAGGTCGAAGCCTTCCTCGACAGACATGTCGAAGCCACCCGGCCCGAGGCGTTGGTCGGACTGGTCAACACGTTGAAGGCCAAGCTGGCTTCGGGCGCGTCATGCCACGCGAGCACCCTGGGTGTTCTGACTGACGCGATGGCCGAGGCGGCGGCTGGCCTCTACGGCGCACGCACGGCCGCGCGCGAGCTGTACGAGCCGTTCCGTGACACCGCGACCACCGGCACATCCACCGGGCGCACACTGACCAGGGCCGAGGCCAAGGACGAATATCGCGGCATTCTGTCTTGGGCGGTCGGCCAGGTCGACGACGCCGGCATCGCCAAGGCGCGCGAACGGGTTGCGAGCCAATATGATCACGTCGTCGAGGCTGACGCCGAAGCGCTGGCGCCCCCACCTTTGCCTGACGATTTCTGGAACTCGCGGCCCGTTCTGCGTCACATCCGCCAATTCGCCCACGCACGCTTGGTCTCCCCGATGGCAGTGCTCGGCGAATCGCTGGCGCGGGTCGTTGCGAATACGCCACCCAACGTCGTCTTACCACCACTGGTCGGTGGGCGGGGTTCGCTCAACTTGTTTGTTGATCTGGCCGGACCGCCCGGTCATGGCAAAGACGCTGCCGGTGCTGTGGCGCGTGATGCGTTCGAGTGGGCGCAGGCCGCGCCGGTGGTGCCCGTCGGATCGGGCGAGGGCATTCCGCGGACGTTCCGACCCGTCGGCGCCGACCCGGAGGGGCCGAATCCGGTGACCGCCGCCATATTTTCGATCTCCGAACTCGATACCTGGTCCGCGCTAGCGGCACGCACCGGATCGACGCTCACGGCCACACTGCGAGCAGTCTTCGGCGGTGCCACTATCGGCTTCGCCAACGCCGGCAAGGACACCCGCACGATCGTTCCCGAGCATTCCTATCGAGCCTCCCTGGTCGCCTACGTCCAGCCGGAGCGCGCCGGCGCACTGCTCAGCGCAGCCGACGGTGGCTTTCCGCAGCGGTTCCTTTGGCTGTGGACCGGCGACCCGGACGTGCCCGACGAGTGCCCGCCGGCGCCAAAGGCACTGCCTGACCCTTCGCCGGCCTGGGTTGCGGTCGACGACGTCGATTATGTCGGCGATCAAATTCAGCTTTGCGTCCCAGACATCGCTCGCGACGAGATCATCGCCCGTCGCCGTGCGGTGCTTCGCGGTGACGCCGGTGTCGACCCGTTGGACGGGCATTCGATGTTCGTCAGGCTCAAGGTCGCGGCCGCGCTGATGCTGCTCGACTCGCGTACGGCGATGACGGCCGAAGACTGGGCGCTCGCCGGGCAACTGATGGCCGCGTCGGCAGCTACCCGGAGGGCCTGCCAGCGGGCCGTTGCTGCGCAGTTCCGGCGCAGCAACCGGGCACGCGCGCAAGCCGCTGCGGAGCGTGAGGAGGTCGGCTCAGACCGTCGATTCCAGCGCTGCCAAGAGACCCTTCTGCGCGCACTCGACAAGGCCGGCGGCGGGCTCATCGCCCGGCGAGATCTGCGGCAGAAGCTGCGATCCGATATCCGCGCGGAGTTCGGTGCGGTCATCGCCCAGCTAATCGAAGATGGCCGTGTCACCGAGGTCAAATCGGAGCGGGGGACGGCGTACACCACTCGTCCACCGCGTCCACCGTTGTCCACCGCAACTGGCCTGCGAAAATACCCAGAAAATAACGGTGGACGCGCGTCCACCGTTACGTCCACCGTTGGCGTCCCAGAGACGCGCGACCTGGGAAAATGCGCTGAGACGTCCACCAACGGTCACGCCGCTCGGAATCAGCCGTCAAGCCCCGCCAGCGCCGCGAGCACACCCGCCAGCAAACTCACACAGCCCGATCCGGCGCGTCAGTGCGTCGACTGCGGGGCCCCGCTCAAGTCGGCGCATCTTCGGTGTGGGCCGTGTCGGCAGCGCTACCTTGATTCGCCGCGCACCGGAACGGCGGCGACCCGATGAGGTTCAACACCGCTGTCTCGGTCACCCGCCGGGCCGCACTCGCCCGCGGCGAGCCGGACCCGTGGCCGACCACCCCGGCCGGCATGGGCGCGGACAGTCACGCCGCCCGCATGCGGCACCACTTCGGCTTACTGCCGCGGCGAAATCGGTGGCTGCGCTACCGCCCGTGCCCGCGGACGCTGGTCGGCAAGCGCTGCCAGTTGCGCCGCGATCGCGACTGCCTGTGCAGTCGCCACTACGACATCCTTGATCACGGGCGAGGCTGGCGTGACAGGCGCGGACAACTGGTGCACACCGCCGAGCCGTTTCATACCGACGCTGACGCGCTGGCCGCGCTGGCCGCAGACCTTCGCCCGCTCGGCGTGCGGATCGACGTCAGTGGCCAGTCGCTCTACTACCCAGGTCACGCGATTCTGCTCATGCTCCGGCCAGACGGCGATGGGGTGACGCCATGACCACCGCTATCACTTGGCTCGCCGGCCGTCTCGCGGCCCACGGCGGCGAGCCGTCGGCCAGCGTGAAGGCGGCGGGCATCGCCGCCGGCCTGAGCGTGCGGTCACTACAACGCGCAGCGGCCACGCTGGGCGTAGTGACGTTATCGCGCGGCTTCCCGCGGCACACCTTCTGGTGCCTACCCGACGCTGGCGCGACTGAAAGCCACGGTGGCGCAACTGATTCGGACCTGCAGTTATGCCGACTGTGCGGCGGACGCCTGCTCACCGCCGACGCGCAGCTCGCCGGGTTGTGCATCAAGTGTCGGAGCTACATCAATTCATTGCCGACGCCGCCGGCGCCGCCGTCGGCGCCCGCTTACGATTTGAGTCAGGACGGAGGTTGACCCGTGAGTGACAACGACGCCGACCCGCGTGAGGTCGCCGGCGCGCTGCGCCGATACCTGGCCGCGGTCGACGCCGGCGAACTAGATGCGGGACCGCTTGCGCGGGCCTACATAGCCGGCGCCGCCGATGCGTTGGACGGCCGTTTCGACCCGGCCAGCCAGCGTGAGGCAGATCACACCACCTAGTCCTGTACAGGATACGACCGTTTACTGTACAGTGAAGGCATGAGAAAGCCACGCACTGCACCCGCCGGAACTGTCGTCGCATATCTGCGAGTCTCGACAGCCGAGCAGGCGTGCAGCGGGCTCGGTATCGAGGCCCAGCGCGCAGCCGTCGCGGCCTACGCCGAGCGCAAGGGCTTGACCATCGTCGCGGAGTTCATCGACGACGGCATCAGTGCGAAATCTTTGACCGGCCGGCCTGGCGCGCTCGCAGCGCTGGACGCCGTGCGTAGCGGACAGGCAGCCGGGTTGCTGGTCTCCAAGATGGACCGCTTGAGCCGGTCGGTTGTCGACGGCGCCTCACTGATGGACGAATCGCGTACCTCCGGCTGGTCGCTGCACTTCGCCGACTTGGACGTCGACAGCAGCACGCCGAGCGGGGAAATGGCCCTGTCCACGATGATCGTCGCCTCGCAGTACGAGCGCAGGCTCATCAGCTCGCGCACCCGCGATGCCCTGGCGGCGAAGCGGGCTCGCGGCGAGCGCCTGGGGCGCCCCACGAGTCTGCCGGCCGAGGTTGTCCAGCGCATCGTTGACGCGAAAGCTGGGGGCCTGTCGCTGCGCGCCATTGCTGGCCAGCTCAACGCCGATGACGTGGCGACCGGCCACGGTGGCGCGAGCTGGCACGCTTCGACGGTCAAGGCAGTCCTCGACGGCCAGGCCGCGGCCGAGCTGGCCGCGTAGCGCACCAGGCGAAACGTCGACTTTGCGCCCTGGCTAGCCCGCTGAGCGACCAACGTAGCGCCGTAAGCCACTCACACATGGCCGCGTCCGATCGTCGCTCAGCGGACGGCCCGTCAAGCCCTCCCGACACGGGAATCGAATCAGGCGATGTCGCGCCGGTCGCACTCCCGCCGGTGTGCGTCTTCATAGGCGTCCCGGTAGGCGTCGTCGTAGGCATCTTCGGCGACATCGTGGGCGATATCGTGGGCGATCTCGTGCGCGACATCGTGGGCAGCTTCCGCAACGGCGTCGATGTCGGTTCCGATGGTGGACATGGGATCGAGAGCTGTCGCCATCAGGCCGGTGACCACGGCAGGCGCGAGCGGGTCGTCGTCAGGTGGGCGATTTCGCCCACGTGCCAAGTCCTCACGTACCGTCGACTTAGACACACCCTCAGCCGCACCGATTGCCCGCGTCGACGTGCCGTGCTTGCGGATCGGGCGCGAGAGTTGCTGCGACACATGGCAATCCGTGGTCGCCATCGGCGCGAGATTTGCTGTGCCACATGGCAATTCGCGGTCACCATCGGGCTGTTCTACAGCAAAAGGGGGGGCTTTTCCATCTGTGCAGGTCAGGCCCTCCCGACCCTTCGCTAGGGCTTCGTCAGCCAAGACAGAAAAACCGAAAATTCCCACCTTGCCGAGACCCGTTGCGGCACAGCCGTATTCGTTCTATCGACGTGAGCGCAAACCGTTGCGCGCCAACGTGTTTCGCGCCTATCCCAATACACGGCGACGCGGTATCATTGTGGCCATGGGAGCCCGAGGAAGCGGACGCCGGCCGCGGCCGAATCACCTGAAGGCCCTGGACGGCACCCGCGAGTCGCGCATCAACCGCGACGAACCGCTGCCGGCGCCTGCGCCAGACGCGGCGCCTCCGGGCGATCTGTCGCGTGAGGCGCAGCGCATTTGGAGTGCGTTGGCGCCCGGCTTGATTTCGCGTCGAGTCCTCACCGCGGATGATGTCGAGCTGTTCGCGGCCCTCTGTCGCTCGATTGCGCTGTATCGCCGATATGCAGCGGAGGTCGACGAGAAGGGTGCGCAGACGGCGGGATACAACGGTAATGCGGTGCTGGCGCCGGCTTTCCGGGCGATGAACGCCTCTCTAGATCAGGCGGTGCGCCTAGCAGCGCGATTCGGTTTGACGCCGGCCGACCGTGCCGGTCTGCGCATCGACGACCACGCCGGCGCCGGGACGCCGTTCGGCCCAGCGCGGTTGCTGGATTAGGTCTACGCGATGCCTGCCCGACAGTCCGGGCACGCCGCGCCGGCCAACATCCTCACAATCGCGGGCTCCGACTCCTCGCCGGCAAACAGGCGGCGGCACGCTGGGCAGCGGAGCATCGGGCGCTGCGCCCATTTGGGCAATCGCTTGTCTCTCATGCGCCCCATCTTGCCACCGGCCCCGCGGCAACGCGCCAGGGTCACGGCCTGCGTCACTGGCCCGCCAGCACTCCGCCGAGCACCTGCTGCAGCTCGCGCCGGATCGCCGCGTTGACGTCCTGTAGTTGGCTGGAGCACGGCAGGTTTGTTGCCGGGTCGACGCAGCCGGGGGGCGCATCGGAGCAACTTGAGCCGTCGGGGCGCTGGCACGGCGGCGCAGGGTCGGCGAACGCGGTCGGGGCGCTGATCGTCGCCGCGCCCGCGACGATGAGCGTCGCCAGCGGCAGCGCAGCGTAG
>NZ_JBYCLA010000597.1:0-4405 GCF_057473665.1 Mycobacterium sp. TH-M25 | reverse complement strand
AAGACGCCGGCGTGCAGATGATCGTCGACATGCCGGACGAAGACGTCATCGCCGAGGTCGATCCGCGGCGGGTCGAGCGGATTCTGCGCAATCTGATCGCGAATGCGATCGACCACGCCGAACACAAACCGGTCCGGATCAGGATGGGCTACGACGAGGACACCGTCGCGGTCACGGTTCGCGACTACGGCGTCGGACTCCGGCCGGGCGAGGAGAAACTGGTGTTCAGCCGGTTCTGGCGCTCCGACCCGTCGCGGGTGCGCCGGTCCGGCGGGACCGGTCTGGGACTGGCGATCAGCGTGGAGGACGCCCGTCTGCACCAGGGCCGGCTCGAGGCATGGGGGGAGCCCGGCAACGGCGCCTGCTTCCGCCTCACCCTGCCGCTGGTGCGCGGGCACAAGGTGACCACCAGCCCACTGCCGATGAAACCTGTTGCCCCGGATCGCAATGAGCAGCCACCGCGACAACGCGAGCACGCGGATAGGAGCGTGTGATGCGGCGCTTGGCTGCACTGCTGGTCACGGTCGGCGTCGTCCTGACGGCATGCGCCGGTGTGCCCAACAGCTCGGCGCCGCAGGCCATCGGCAGGGTCGACCGGCCGGCGCCGGCCAACCTGCCCAAGCCGACACCCGGTATGGATCCCGATGTGCTGCTGCGCGAATTCCTCAAGGCCACCGCCGATCCCGCCAACCGGCACCTGGCGGCCCGGCAGTTCCTCACCCAGACGGCCTCCAATAAATGGGACGATGCGGGCAGCGCGCTGCTGGTCGACCACGTGGTGTTCGTCGAAACCCATAGTGCCGAGCGGGTTTCGGTGGCCATGCGGGCCGAGGTACTCGGTTCGCTGTCCGATATCGGAGTGTTCGAGACCGCCGAGGGACAGCTGCCCGACCCCGGGCCGATCGAATTGGTCAAGACGCCGGGCGGTTGGCGCATCGACAAGCTGCCCGACGGGGTGTTTTTGGACTGGCAGCAATTCCAGGCCACCTACAAGCGCAACACGCTGTATTTCTCCGACCCGACCGGTAGGACGATGGTGCCGGACCCGCGCTACGTCGCGGTGTCCGATCGTGACCAGCTGGCAACGGAATTGGTCTCCAAGCTGATCGCTGGCCCACGACCGGAGATGGTGAAAAGCGTGCACAACATGCTGACTCCACCAGTGCGACTGCGTGGCCCGGTGACTCGTGCCGACGGCGGAAAGAGCGGTGTCGGCCGCGGCTACGGCGGTGCCCGCATCGACTTGGAATTGCTGACCGTTGCCGACCCGCGAAGCAGGCAATTGGTTGCCGCGCAGATCATCTGGACGCTCGCGCGCGCAGACATCAAGGGCCCGTACGTGATCAAGGCAGACGGTGCATCGCTCGACGAGCGCTTCGCCGACGGATGGACCACCGCCGACGTCGCCGCGACCGACCCGGGCGTGGCCGAAGGCGCGGCCGCCGGGGTGCATGCGCTGATCGGCGGTCGCGTCGTGGCACTCGACGGCCAGCGCTCCGACCCGGTGCCCGGTGCGTTCGGCCGGGCCACCGACCAGTCCTCTGCCGCGCTGTCCCGCAACGGGCATCGGGCGGCCTCGGTGGTGGTGCAACGGCCCGGCGCCCCCGACATGGCGTCGTCGTTGTGGATCGGTGACCTCGGCGGTGAGGCGGCCGAAGCCGCTGACGGACACACCCTTTCGCGGCCGACCTGGTCATTGGACGACGCGGTGTGGGTGGTGGCAGACGGCAACACCGTGCTGCGCGCCATTCAGGAGACCGCCTCCGGCCAGCCGGCCCGGCTGCCGGTCGACTCAGCTGCGGTGTCCAGCCGTTTCCCGGGAGTGATCGCCGAGTTGCAGCTGTCCCGCGACGGCACGCGAGCGGCGATGGCGATCAACGGCCAGGTAATCCTGGCCAGCGTGGAACAGACACAGGCCGGTCAGTTCGCACTGGCCTATCCGCGGCGGCTCGGTTTTGGGTTGGGCTCCTCGGTGGTGTCGTTGGCCTGGCGCACCGACGAAGACATCGCGGTGAGCCGCAACGACGCCGTGTTTCCGGTGTCCTACGTGAACATCGACGGGGTGAACTCCGATGCGCCGAGCGGCAATTTGCAGCAGCCGGTCGGGGTGATCGCGGCGAATCCGTCGACGGTCTACGTCGCCGATCCGCGTGGCGTGATGCAGCTTTCCATGTCCGGCGCCGAGGGGTTGTCGGGTTGGCTGGACGTGCCGGCGTTCATGGCGGGCGGCGCGATCCCGGTGATGCCGGGGTAAGTAGCGCCGCCGGGCGTCGTCATACCGGCACCAGTCGGGCCGAGGAGGCTTGGCCGGCCGGTTTTCTATCGAAGGTCCACAATGGTTGGGCGTTGGATAATTCCGCGTATGTCACCAGGCAGCAATCCTCGAACGACAGCTTCGGATGATCCGTGAAAAGCCGCAGTGCGCGCACGAACAGGGTTCGGTTGCAATCGATGTGGGTCAACGACATCATGCCTTCGATCGCCTCGGCTGCTTCGTCGCGGCTGAAGTGGTAGTGGCGGCACAGCGCGAAGACCACCTCGATGACGGCGACGTCGGACACCACGAATGGTGCATCGGTACGTTCAAGTAGCGTGACGGCCGCCGCATGTTGGTCGGGAACATCGTTGAGCAGCAAGCGACACAAGGCATCGGCGCACTACCACCCCGGCCCAGCGGATCCCGGTGAAGGTGTCCAACTCGGCTGCTGCCGCGCGCCGTAGGTGCTGGCCCACCACTGCGCATACTGGTGGGCCTGATAGGTCTGCTGTTGTAACGATTTTCGCGCAGACGAGTTGCTCAACAGTGCGATGGGGTTCAGCAGCACCGACAAGAAACTCCACCAGCCGAAGATCAGGTTGTGCTGCTGAGCGCGGGTGATGGCCGCGTCGCATTGGGCGTAACTGCCGGTGATGGTCTGTCGCTGGTTGAACCAAAGAAACAGTGCCCCGGTGTGTTTGGTGACGGTCACACGAAACACCGGTCCGGGCGGGACGGGCTGCACTGGTCCGACGGGCTGGACCGGTACGGGTTGGCCATTGCCACTGGCTGGATACATGGATCCTCCTTTCCCGTGCCGACCACTCGCGCACCGTGGGCATCGAACTGCGTGTCAGCCTAGCGACCAAGGGTCGCTAACAGCCGGAATACCGGGGCTCTGATCGAAGACCGGCGGAGGTGTTCCGTCAGTCCAGCTCAAGACACTCGAGGCCTTGCATCGCCGACGGACATTCATCATCCGTTCCGGGCTGAACATTTTTGGGGTGGTCGCCTCGCGACTCAGGGTCCCGGAAAAGTCACGTCTTATGAGGTCAGGATCAGTTTGAGAGCGTGATCTGGGTGTCTGGCGTGGTGACGTAGGCCGGCGGCGATGTTGTCCCAGCCGGCGATCCGCAGCATGCTGATCGCGAAGTTGCGGCAGCTGGCCATCACCCGTGGCGCCTGTCCGGTACGTACTTGAGAACCGTACTCTGCGAACGTCAGGTCTCGGACCCAGTGGAGGCGATTTTCTATGCCCCAGTGGCCTTGTACCCAGGCGGCGAGTCGCTGCGGCGGCGCGTCGGTGTGGTTCACGGAGGTGATCAGGTAGACGACCTCAACGGTCTTGGTTGTTTTGTCGGTGGCGGTGCGGCGCAGTTGGGCGACTTGGGCCGCACCGGGGAAATCGATCCAGTCGGGAACAGAACATCGGCGACCTTGATCGTGCGGGTGACCCGCCGGCCGCGGTCAGTGGTCCTCGCCGTTGTGACGGGCATGTCCTTCCACGGCAGCTTCTAGAGCTTGTGGTGCAGGGTGGGCATGTTTGCCTTCACCGTGAACACGTAGTCCCCGCCTGCTGCGGTGATGGCTGCGGCGGTGTCGGTCTGGGTGTGCATCGCATCGAGAGTCCCCACCGCGCCGTCGAGATCAAGGTGGCTCAACAGTGTTCGGGCTGCGGGTATTTCGTTGCTTTTCGCATCGACGGCAACCTGTCCGAGGACGACACCGGCGCCGTGGTCGAATGGGGCCTTACCGTCGGGGCGAGTACGTGCGCCTCGCACGGTTTTGCCGTCCAGAGCAATCACGCGGCGTTGGTCGACGGTGAAGGTTCGCGTCCACGTCCACTGACCCAGCGCCCGATCCAGGGCGTCGGCATCCAGGCGGGCGAACAACTTTCTCAACGTCGACTCGTCCGGCGCGTTGCCGCTGGTGAGTCCGAACGACAGCAGTATGTCGGCTGTGCTCTCCGCGGCCCATTGGCCGATCGCCGCGAACGAGCGGCACCCGGCCACGGTGGCGGTGACTGCCAACGCAAGCACCCCGATCAACGAGTAGCGCACCCCGCGCCGATCGCGTGGGTCGGGCACCCTCGCCATCGCGCGCGCTCGCGCGCTCGCTGCCAACAGTTGTTCGTTGCGCGTCGTGTTC
>NZ_JBYCLA010000596.1:0-4951 GCF_057473665.1 Mycobacterium sp. TH-M25 | reverse complement strand
GGGTGCGTTGTAAGGCCGCCAGCAGCGGTGCGACCCCAGGTTTGTCCAGCCCTGTCACCCATTCCGTGAGGTCGCTGATTTGCATCGCGCAGGCGTCGGCGATGTTGATCTTGTTGATCTTCGACGATCGGGCCGCCTCTGAGAGCCGGGTGCCGTCGCACTCGGGGCACGTCATGAAGGTCACCGCTCGCTCCACAAATGCGCGGATATGCGGCTGCAACGCGTCAATGTCTTTGGACAGAAACGACTTCTGCATTTTCGGGATCAGGCCCTCGTAGGTGAGGTTGATGCCGTCGACCTTGATCCTGGTCGGCTCCTTGTAGAGGAGATCGTTTAACTCCCCTTTTGTGAACGTGCGGATCGGCTTGTCCGGATCGAAGAAGCCGCATCCGGTGAAGATGCGGCCGTACCAGCCGTCCATGCTGTAGCCGGGGACGGTGAGCGCACCCTCGTTGAGCGATTTGCTGTCGTCGTACAGCGCAGACCGATCGATGTCGGTGATCGAGCCCCGGCCTTCGCAGCGCGGACACATGCCGCCGGTGATGCTGAAGCTGCGACGCTCCTTGACGGTCCTGCCGCCCCGTTTCAGGGTGACCGCGCCCGCTCCGCTTATCGATGCGACGTTGAAGGAGAACGCTTGCGGAGAGCCGATGTGTGGCTTGCCGAGTCGACTAAAAAGGATGCGTAGCATCGCATTGGCGTCGGTGGCGGTGCCGACTGTGGAGCGGGGGTCGGCACCTATCCGCTCCTGGTCGACGATGATCGCCGTCGTCAGCCCATCCAGTACGTCGACGTCGGGTCGTGCGAAGGTCGGCATGAAGCCCTGCACGAAGGTGCTGTAGGTCGCGTTGATCAGCCGCTGTGACTCCGCGGCGATGGTGCCAAACACCAACGAGCTCTTGCCTGAGCCGGATACCCCGGTGAACACCGTCAGCCTGCGCTTCGGGATCTCGACGCTGATATCTTTCAGGTTGTTCACGCGCGCACCGTGCACGCGGATCAGATCGTGGCTGTCGGCAATCTGTCCCACCGTTCCTCCCAGCGTTAGCGCAGCTGCTGTATGCGGATTGGCTGTTTTGTGAGCCGGCCTGCACTCGCTCGAAGGTGCCGTCGAGGTCTTTGGTGGCCAGCAGCATCTTGCCGTGTCAGACGTCAAGGCGCACGTCGAAGCCGAGGGTGTCGCGGTAGAAGCCCAGGGAGGTGTCAGGGTCATCGTGCGGGAGGAAGCTCGAATGGGCATCTGTTTCGCCACGCACGGCGGCATCCCTGCCATCGCATTCTCCGGTTGTCGCCGGTAGGCGCCCGCTGGCGTCCCGCCACTGCGCACCAAGCATCCCGGCATATCGTTGAGCTGGCGTGAATTCGATTATTCAGCAAGTGCTTTAGCGGAACAACTAGCTAGCATCGGGTTGCTGCGCGGTGATCGGGCCGCCGTGCGGCCGGCGACTCCGCCGCAATCCACCTATCATGGTTGACCTTTAGGTCGGGTCGAAGGTTTACCGTCGAAGGGTGACGGTGATGCGTATTTCGGAATTTTCCCGGCAATGCGGGGTGCCGGCCTCGACACTGCGGTACTACGAGGATGTTGGTTTGCTGCCAGCTACGGAACGGACACCTGCGGGCTACCGGCTATACGACGAGCATGCTCGTCAGCGACTAATGTTCATCGAGGCGGCGAAACGTCTCAAGTTGTCGCTATCGTCAATCGGCGAACTACTGGCCGTGTGGGAATCAGACACCTGCCGCTCGGTCAAGGGCCAGTTGCGTCCCGCTCTCGACGATCGTATTGCCGAGGCCGATTCCGCCATCGCCGATCTGAAACTGCTACGCGACCAACTGGTCGCCGCACGATCGCGGTTGGATGACTTGCCTGATCGTGACCACCGATGCGATCCCGACTGCACCTTTCTCCACGATAACAAAACGCTCTCGCTTACCAGTTCGCTGGACGGCGTGAGGCACCGAGGCGGCACTGAGACACTCACCGCTCCCGAACATGCCCAGCAGATCGTCGCGGACCTCACCGGCGGCTCCTGCAACGGTGAACTGTCATGACCGTTGCCAAGTCAATTGTTCTGTTCGTGGTTGCAGCATTGTTCGAAATCGGTGGGGCCTGGCTGGTCTGGCAAGGTGTGCGCGAGCATCGTGGCTGGCTGTGGGCTGGCCTCGGTGTTATTGCGCTGGGTGCTTACGGGTTTGTCGCCACCATGCAACCCGACGCCCATTTCGGCAGGATTCTTGCCGCGTACGGCGGGGTGTTTGTCGCTGGCTCGCTTGGCTGGGGGATGGCCTTCGATGGATTCCGTCCCGACCGCTGGGATGTCATCGGTGCGCTGGTCTGCTTATTCGGAGTCAGCATCATCATGTACGTCCCGCGGTCGCACTGAATCGGTGGCCCAGGGGTGTGGGAACGCCCAACATCCCGCCGATATCGGAAAACCCAAACGGCGTCGAAAATTATGCTGTGCCAATCGGACTCGGAACCTGACAACTCTTTGGGTCAGGTGGTGGTCAGCCGTCAAGCGACTTCAAGAGGAGCGCTTTGATCTCGGCGGCGGATTTTTCGAGTGCACTAATGCGCTGGTTGGTGTTTTGGGCGATGGATTCGGCCGAGCCGAGCCGGGTGATGAACTCCCTCAGCGCGTCACCAAGCACACTTTGAGTAGCTCCAACAGTCTTAATCACTCCGAGCGCGTCGGCCAGGGACGCCTCCATGGCCGCGATGCGGGCTTCGAGATCTTCCGGGTTGGGCATCTTGGCATCGTATGCGCTTAGCGGTGGCAAGGACTCCATGGAGCAGGATTACCGTGGCCGATGCGGAGCTGGACCGTCGCGGCGACAGGCAAAGTTGACTTCAGCTCGAGCCCTGCTTGAGCGCCTTTAGCGTCGCGAATGCGAAGTCAGCGCTGCCGACAACGCGGCCACCGTGTCGCCGTCAAGTGGCACCTCTGCTTCGGCGGCGATAACCACGTCGACGGCGACACGCCGGCCGCATTGGCGGTTTCTGCGGCGGTGAGCTCGGCGCGATGCCTGGCCGCATACAGTCGCTGCCCGAGCGTGGCCCCGGGGGCGCGCGCCGCGCCAGCGGCGACCGTCTCCAGCTTCCGCAAATCCGTGAGAATGTTGGCAGCACGGCGGCCGAAGTCTGCCTCAGACGCCGCAGGCAACAACTCGATTGCGTTGTTGATGGTGGTGAGCCCCACTTCAACGGCCTCGGCCATCAGTGGGGCCCGCACGGAGTTGGCCAGGGTCGCCCTGCGTGGCCAGCGTCGGCCCTTCTCAAAGTCGATCAGCGCACCCGCATTCACAATTCCGTTGCGGGCCAAATGGCGTTGTGCCAACTTGAGTTCTTCACGACGGGCGGTTACCGCTGCGCCCGCGCGGGCGACTCCGGGGTCGATCGCTTCGAGGGTCTTGGGGGCGTCCGGTTCACGTTGGGGCGGCGGCGCTGCGGCGAGATAAGTGAATGCGACCGGTCATCCTCGATGCGCACCTGTGCAGGAGAGCGTTTTTCCTTCTAGCTGGCATAACTCCTTGCTGTCGAAGTCCAGTCGCCGCGACACTTATAGTCTGTCCAATTCCGTAGCACTGCCGCCAGAGGTCGGGCTGTTCGCCGCCGGCTTGGTGGCGCGGATGATCGCGGCGTGCAATCCGTCGGCGACCCGGTGCGTGAAAGAGACTGAGGAATCGGCGAATCCGGCCGCAGCCAGCCCATCGAGGTATTCCTGCATGGACAGGGCTCCGGCGATGCAGCCAAAATAGGAGCCACGCTCGGCTCGGTCGGCCGGGGTGAGATGGTCTTCGGCAACAACGTCAGAAATCCCGATCCGTCCGCCGGGGACCAGCACGCGAAACATCTCGGCGAGCACAGTGGGCTTGTCCACCGACAGGTTGATCACACAGTTGGAAACCACCACATCGACGCTGGCGTCGGGCAGCGGAATGTCCTCGATGGTGCCTTTGCGGAATTCGACGTTGGTCACACCGGCTTTGGCCTTGTTGGCCGCAGCAAGAGCGAGCATTTCATCAGTCATATCAACGCCGTAAGCAAATCCTCTCGGGCCGACCCGGCGGGCCGAGAGCAAAACGTCAATCCCGCCGCCGGAGCCCAGATCGAGTACGCGTTCGCCCGGTTGTAGGTCGGCCACCGCAAGCGGATTGCCGCAACCAAGGCTCGCCGCCAGTGCCTCGGCTGGCACTTCGGACTGTTCACCAGCGCCGTAGAGCGCGGCGCCGAAGCTGTCATGGACCTGGATCGGGCCGTCCGACCCGCAGCAACTTTGGGCGGTGAGCACATCACCGTTACGGGTGCCCGCGGCCACCGCCCTGGCCGCTGCGCCGTAGCGAGCCCGCACTTGCTCGCGTAGCTGATCGTTGTCCGTCATCCCGCCACTCCTTACATCGACAATCATCGATGCGATATAGCCTGGCCTATCCATCGATGTCTGTCAATACGTATGGCAAGATAGGCACTGTGCCCCCGGCGAACGCTCAGCTGCTCACCGACCTAGCGACGTGCTGCAGCCCAATCACAGGTGCGCTGCTCGATATTGCGGCCGCCGAGCGGTTGGCTGGGGTGCTCAAGGCGCTCGGCGAGCCGACCCGGCTGCGGCTGGTGTCGCTAATCGCGGCGCATGAGGGCGCCGAAGCGTGCGTGTGCGATCTGACCGATCCGGTGGGCCTGTCCCAGCCGACCGTCTCCCACCACTTAAAGGTCCTCGTCGACGCCGGGCTATTAGACCGTGAGCAGCGTGGCAAGTGGGCTTACTACCGCCTGGTGCCCAACGTCTTGGACGCGTTGGCTGGCATGCTGGCCAATACTCGTCGCTGCTGCTAAGACAAACTTAGTCGTGCGTTTCACCGGAGGATGCCGTCTCTCCAGCACAGCAATCCAGGTCCGGACTGGGCGTCCGACCACGTGCTGCCGCCAAACCAGTTTGCGGACCCTATG
>NZ_JBYCLA010000595.1:0-4489 GCF_057473665.1 Mycobacterium sp. TH-M25 | reverse complement strand
GAACATGCCGGGAGTTGGTTTCATCGCAATCTCAGGAAAGTCGGAGGCAGGAGGTTCCTGGCCCGCGTCTGGATAACGTCGGCCAGCGGCTGTCGTTGGCCCGAGAAGCAGCGGCCGAGGTGTCGCGGTGAGGCCGGTCGTAGGGTCAGCTGCGTGGTAGATCGGAGGGATGCGTGACCGCTCTCGAGACGGCTGACGGCGCGACGATCCTGCGGTTCGACAACGCGCCGGTGAATGCCCTCGACCTGGACCTGCTGAACGCCATCACCGAGTCGATGCGACGCGTCGACGGACCTGTCGTCATCACCGGCGCCGGCCGGTGCTTCTCGGCCGGCGTCGACCTGCGGGCTCTCGCCGACGGTGGCACGGATTACGCCGGGCGGTTCGTCGCCGCGCTGTCGGAGGCCTTTCTGGCGATCTACGACCACCCCGCGCCGGTGGTCGCCGCCGTCAACGGCCACGCGATCGCCGGCGGCTGTGTGCTGGCGATGTGCGCCGACCTGCGACTGATGTCCGGTGGGACGATCGGCCTCACCGAGTTGTCGGTCGGTGTCCCGTTCCCGGTGGCCGCGCTGGAGATCTGCCGCGCCGTCATGGGGGCATCGTCGACCCGTGCGGCGTTGGGCGCCAAGACCATCGACACCGACACCGCGCTGGCCCGCGGTTGGGTCGACGAGCTGGTCGCGGGCGACGAGCTGCTGGACAAGGCGTTGGTCGTCGCGCGCGAGCTCGGCCAGTACTCGCCGGCCGCGTACGCCGCCACCAAGACTCAGCTGCACAAGCCGGTCCGCGCCGCGATCGACGCGGGTACCGCCACCGATGCCGACGTGCGGGCCGGCTGGATGTCGGCGGAAACCCGCGCCCGGATCAACGGGTTCCTCGAGTCCCTGGCACGCGGACGCTGACTGTGCCCCTCTGGATCGCGCACGCCGAGCGTGAGATAAGCGAGGAGATCCCGGCGCCGCCGGACGCGGTCCGCGACTTCTACGTCGACCTCGACACCATCAAAGACCTTCATCCGCTGGTGGTTTCGGTCGAGGTGCTGGCGCACGACCAAACCGCTGACGGCTACCGGAAGACCTATCGGGTACGTGACCGGATCCCGCTGGGGCCGCTGTCGATCGGCATCACCTACTGGGCGCAGGTCCAGGTGCCTACGCAGGGCGATGTGATCACCCAGGCGCGGCAATTCCCCGGCGTCCGGCTCAACGGCACCGTCAGCTTCGAGCCGACTCAGCGGGGCACCCGCCTGACCGAACGGCTGAAGATCTCGGCTCCCCGCCTGCTGGCCGCGATGACCCAACGCGAGGCCGTGGCCGCCCACGTCGAGATGCTGGCCGGTATCCGCCGGCACTTTCAGACGGGGTGGCCTCGGGGATAGGGTCGCAGACTTTGCCATCAGTGGTCACCTGTGACGGCTCCGGATCGGCGCTCCGGTCAGTGGTCGAGGTCTCCGGGGTCGAGGTCTTCGGGGTCGAGGTCTCCGGGCGGGTCGGTGTCGCCGCGCAGCAGTTCTTCGGGATGGTGGGCGTGGTTGATTTCCGGGGGGCCGGTGCCGTCGGTGCAGCCGAGTCGTCCGCTGTCGGTGACCACCGTGTGCAGTTCGCCGCGGGTGACGCAGCCGTGGTCGCAGCCGCAGAGGAAATGCAGCTTGTCGGCGTCGGTGCGGCCGCCGCGGTCCCAGTCCGGTGAATGATGAACTTCGCAGCGGTAACCCGACACCAGACAGTTGGGGCGAGTGCAGCCGCGGTCGCGCGCGTAGCAGATCAGCCGTTGGTCGGCGGTGGCGATGCGTTTCTGGCGACCCAGATAGAGCGGTCGCTGCGTGTGATTGTCGAACACCGCCAAGTAGTGGATGGCGTTGGCGGCCATGCGGATAAGGTCACGCATTGGCAGCCGGGAGCCGCCGCCGGTCCGTGCGGGTGGCGGCATTGGTACCGACGGGTCGACGGCGGCGTGGGCGGCGCGGTCGAGTTCGGCCAGCGTGGTGGTGACGACCACGGTGACGGGGTGGCCGCGGTGGGTGCCCAGGCCGCCGGAGGCGATCGCGGTTTCCAGGCCCAGCTTTAGCGCGTCGTGGCAGCGTTGGGCGGGGGTGCGCTCGTCGCGCGCGCCGGGATCGGTGTCCTCAGGTTGGTGGCGGCCGGGCCGTACCGCAGCTTCGATGGCCTCGAAATAGGCGCGGGCCTGCGGATCGAGTAGTCCGGTCAGCCGCGACATGCCATCGGGCCCTTGCCCGCCCAGGTGTAGCCCGCGGCGGCGGGCCCTGTCGTCATCGCTGAATTGGCCGTCGGGGTTGAGGTAGTCGGCGATGCGCTCACCGAGCCGGGTGATCAGGCCGGCGTCGAGTTTGGTCGCTTCGCGGACCAGCCGGTGTTCGGCGGCCGCCACGTCGGTGGGCGCAACACTCGCCGGTAGCACGTCGAGGGCTCGGCATACTGCGCGGATATGGTCGTCGCCGACCGCACCGGCCTCCACGGCGGCCGCTAACTCCGGCAGCTCCGGGGGCACCGGCGGCCCGGTCAGGCAGCGGCGGGGCCGGATACGCGCGGCGAGTTTGAACCGGCGGGTGATCTCCTGCGGCGTGATGCGCAGCCGCTTCCACAGTGCCGCCCGCATGTCTGCGGTAGACGCATTCTCGTCGGGCGGATCCGCGATTTCGCCGAAGTACCGGTACATCAGCCCGCGGTTGGTGCGGTCCTGGGTTTCCAAGCGTTCGGCGACATCGACCCGAAAGTCGTTGCCCACCAGACATGACGAGGTTTTACGCAGCACGTCGTGGGCAGCGTCGATCGCATCGAGAGCGGTGCCGATGCGCTCCCGTGCCTGCTCGGCGCCCAGTGCTGAACCCATGCCTCGACGTTATGAAGCAGCACCGACACATCGACGATCGGCACACCGCTGAAACCCCGGCCTGTGGATCAAGTCCCAACTGTGGATACCCGCCCAAACGGTCGTCCCGATCTGTGCATCTTGTCGTGGTCGCGTCCGCTAGCCGACGTCCGCAAATATCTCCCCGGGCGCCGACTGTGTGGCTTCTACTCGCGAGAAGGGCCGCTTGTTTGCAGATAACCTGCACAGCCGGCGCAACTGCATGCGCCAGGCGCAGCAGCGCCGCCGGCCGTGATACGCCGTGCCGCAGACAGATTCACTGCGCCGTCCACTCCGATGTCAGCGCGTACTTCGACAGATACTTCGTGGTGCTCCACCCGCCGTCGACCACGATGGTCTGCCCGTTGATGAAACTGCCGCCCGGTGAACACAGAAACGCCACCGTGCTCGCCACGTCGTCGACGGTGCCGAGTCGCTGGTGTGGGGTCATCTCCACCTGCATCCGGCGAAACCGCGGGTCTTTGAGCCGCTCTTCGGTCATCGCCGTCTGGATCACACCGGGAGCCACGGCGTTGCAACGTGTGCCCTGGGCGCCGTACTGGGCGGCGATGTGCAGTGTCAGAGCGGTCAACCCGCCCTTGGCCGCGGAATACGGGCCGCCGCGCAGGCCGCCCACGACGGCGAACGTCGAGGTGATGTTGACGATCCCCGATCCAGGTGCCATGTGCGGCAGCACGTCTCGCGACAGCCGGAACGGCGCACGCAACATGACGTTGAGGAAGTGGTCCAGGGTCTCGTCGTCGGTGCCGTGCAGTGGCGTCGGATTCCCCACGCCGGCGTTGTTGATCAGGAAGTCGATTCGGCCCCACCTCTCGACGGCGGCGTCGACCACCCGCGCCGGCCCGTCGTCGCCGGTCAGGTCGACCGCGACCGTCTCGACAAGGTCGGGATCGCCAACGGCCGCTGCCACTTCGGCGAGCCGCTGCTCATTGCGACCGGTGGCCAGTACGGCCATCCCCGCCTCGGCAAGCTTTGCTGCACAGCCGAATCCGATTCCGCCGGTCGCCCCGGTCACGATCGCTACCTGCATGTCATCCGTCCGTCGTTGTCAGGGCCGCCTGGATCTGGTCTTTGAGCACCTTGCCGGCATCGTTGCGCGGCAGTGCATCCCAGATGGCCACCTGCTCGGGCGCTTTGAAGGCAGCGACGCCCTGGGATTGCAGGAAGGCGCACAGGCTGTCCGTGTCAGGTGGTGGCTGTTCGTTGGGAACGACGACGGCACAGGCCCGTTCGCCGGTGCGGGCGTCGGGCAGGCCGACGATGGCGATTTCGGCGACACCTGGATGATTGACCAGAATATCCTCGATCTCTTTCGGTGCGATGTTTTCGCCGTTGCGGATGATGAGGTCTTTGGCCCGGCCGGTGACGACAAGATAGTCGCCGTCGACCCGGCGGGCCAGATCACCGGTGCGGAAATAGCCGTGCGTGTCGAATGATCCGGCCTCGTCAGCACCGTGCAGATAGCCGACCAGCATCTGCGGGCCGCGGGCATGAATTTCACCGGCGTCGCCGCGCAGGGCGATCTGCGCGAAGCCGGGCCGTCCGTCGGTGTCTGCGGCGTGGTCGGGGTCGCCCGGCGCACCGACTGTGGTCACCG
>NZ_JBYCLA010000594.1:0-5791 GCF_057473665.1 Mycobacterium sp. TH-M25 | reverse complement strand
CGCGTGACCGTCCTCGACGAGCACCTCGACGCTGACACCTGGTGGAAGAGCGTCCACAACGAGGAGGCCCTCGACACCCCGGTCCGCGAAATCATCGACGGCCTCGACAAGATCGCCCACCAAGCCATCCCCTACAACTGGCTGCCCGGCCGCGCCCGCACCTTCTACGGCACCCACTTCGTCACCTGGGCCGACCTCGCCGACGAGTCCATCACCACCCTGATCGACCGCCCCAAGGGCGGAGCCGGCACCGTCAAGGCGATCCTCATCGCCGCCCGCGAAGCCGTCACCCTCACCCGCTCGACCCCTGCCGACACCGACGAGGACCTGCCCACCACCATCAGCCGCCTGCTCGATCGACTCTCCGCCTACGACCACACCGTGCTCTCCCGACGCGGGTGGGCGCTGCACCCCCAGACCATCCCCGTGACCGCCCGCCAGCTCGGCGTGGCCCCCGTCAACGTCCAGCGCAACCAGCCGCGCGCCCAACGCCGCTTCACCGATCTGCTCACCGACCCGACGCACGCCGCCATCCTCAACGCCGCCGACGAGCTACGCCGCCGCCTCGGCCCGCTCACCTGCGAACAGGCAGCCCGCCCAGCGCTCACCGACGTGGGCCTGGACCTCGACGACGACGCCGGACAACTGCTGCTGCACCTCGCCGGCCCCTACGCACCCACCGGCCCATGGCTGCAGGACACCACCGCCGACGGGCTCGCCGCCGCGACCGCCGCCGTCGACACCGCACTCGACGAACACGGCGCCCCCACCGAGCAGACCCTCACCGGCAAGCTCCTCGATCTCGGCATCCCCACACAGACGGCCGAAGCGTTCATCGCCAGCCGCCCCGGCCTGCGCCGATTCGGCGACAAGTGGGTGCGATGGGGAGCCAGCTTCGTCGACAAGACCGAAGCCGCCCTGCACCTGTCCGGCGCCCCTGCCACCGCGGCGATCATCGCCGCCACCATCGGCGAGGAATGCCACGAGAAGGCCGTGCGCGACGTCCTCTACGAGGACCGACGATTCACCCGAGCCACCAAGCGGACCTGGGCGCTACGCCGTTGGGCCATCCCCGAATACACCGGCCTGTTCTCCGAAATCGCCACCCGCATCGACGCCCACCGCCACCCGATCAGCACCAAAACCATCATCGACGACCTAACCGCGGCCTTCCCCGACGTCGCCGAATCCTCGATCCGCTCCTACCTCAGCGCCCCCGGATTCGTCGTCGAAAGCGGCACCGTGCGCCGCCGCAAGAAAACCGACGGCTGGCCCGCCGTCGCACCCCTGAACACCGTACGCGGCACATACCGCAACGGACGCAACGAGATTCGCACCGCAATAACGGTCACCGCCGAACTGCTCCGCGGATCCGGACAATCACTGCACCCCGCACTGGCCACCGCCCTCGGCATCCACCCCGGCGAGGAGCGGACCTTCACCGGAAACACCGACATCACCCTCTACTGGCGGCTGTCGGCCACCAACGGCGCCAGCATCGGTTCGATACGCAACCTGGCCACCACCCTCGACGCCCTCCTCGGCGACACCATCGTCCTCATCTTCAACACCGCCGATGCCACCGTCGACGCGACTCTCATCCGCGCCGACGCCACCACCCCGCGCCGACTGCGAACGCTGCTCGGCAAGACCGTGCGCAACCCCATCACCGCGCTCGCACGCGCGCTGAACTGCGACCGCGACGAGGTGCGCGGGCTGCTCAAGCGCCGCGGCGATCACGATCTTCTATCGCCCGATGAGCCGATACTGCTCGACCAACCACCACGGTGAGCCGCCGCCAGCGCCTTACGTGGGCGCCCACCAGCATCCCCGAGGTGCGCCGGCAGTGGTGCAACGCCCTCGACCAGCTCGTTGCACGCTTCACCGACCAAGGGCTGACACCGCCGGATCCCAGCGAGTCAGGCAGTCGCCGACTGCTGCGCATGCAGTCCAAGCTGGCCGCCGAAATGGAGATCATGAAGGTCGAAACCGACGCCCTCCGCGACGCCGACATGTACTGGGTGTCGCGCGACATGGTGGACGTGGCGCTCGACGCGGCAACCTCCCTGCCGGAATGGTCTCCGTCGATGTGCTGGCCCTCCCGCAACGGACTGCTTTGTTGGGCACGGGCCGCCAGCGAAATACCTTTCGGCCCGAAAGGCACGGCTACGGAACATGTTTCATGGGACGCCGTGTGGTGGTGGCTACGTCCAGACGGCCGCCTTCAACTGTCCCCATCGAGCCGATTCACCAAGCGGCCCGACCTGATTGCGCCCTACCAGGTCAGCACTCCGCTCTGGTCGGCCCATTCGATCGTGATCGACCCGAACGAGCCGCGCACCGAGGAAGTTAACGGCACCGAAGCGGCGCACCCGTTCGTCTCCGTCGTCGGCGCCGCCTGGCTCCTGATGGGACAACCCGCCGTTGCCGAGACCCGCGAGATCCGCGACACCACCAATGAGCGCCGCTCCGGGCGGCCCGGTCGCCCCGAGCCCGCCACACCGACAGTGACCTTGGTCGACGTGCGCCGTTTGCGCCGCGCACCACATGACAAGTCCGACGATGCCACCACCGGCGATCGCCAGTACAGCCGGCGCTGGTGGGTGGGTGGGCATTGGCGCCAGCAGGCCTGCGGCCCCGAACGCAGCATGAGGCGCCCAACCTGGATCGCGCCGTATGTCAAAGGGCCGGAAGACAAACCGCTGACCGGTGATCGGGTGAACGTGTGGCGGCGATGACCGACACCCGCGAGCGCCGCATGCGCACCCTGGCCACCCGCATCAAGAACTGCACCGCCTGCCCCGGCATGAACATTCCCGAAGTCACCCAAGCGGCACCCGGC
Organism: Mycobacterium sp. TH-M25; assembly: GCF_057473665.1. Classification (NCBI taxonomy): domain Bacteria; kingdom Bacillati; phylum Actinomycetota; class Actinomycetes; order Mycobacteriales; family Mycobacteriaceae; genus Mycobacterium; species Mycobacterium sp. TH-M25. The sequence continues at coordinate 2,949 of NZ_JBYCLA010000594.1, read as the reverse complement.
TACGGCTCGGCCCAGTCCCCGGTGATGATCGTCGGCCAGAGCCTCTGCGGTCCGTGCATGGCCACCCAGATCCCGTTCACCGGCGGCAGCGGACGGTTTCTTGACCGCGCCCTTGCTGCCGCCAGACTGACCAAAGAAGCCGTCTTCACCACCAACGCGGTGCACTGCCATCCACCCAACAACCGGCCCTCGCTACCCCATGAAATCGACAACTGCCGGCCCCACCTGCGCCGTGAAATCGACATTGTGGCACCACGATTGATCATCGCCTTGGGCCGCGATGCCCGCACCGCCCTCGAACACCTCCACCCCGACGCCCCGGTGCTGCCATGGCCGTTCACCCGCCCCCGCAAGCCGCCAACCGCCACCCACCCCACCCGGCATCTGTTCGCGCCCCACCCGTCGTGGATCGCCCGCCAACCTCGCATGACGCAAGACGACTACGTGCAGCGCCTTGGCAGAGCGCTCGCGTGGGCGTTCACGGCTCCGCGGTAGCGCTGCGCCTCAGAGTTCCTTGATGGTCGCCGTGATGCCCAGTTCGTTCAGCAGCGGCTGGATCTGGTCGACGACCGAGGAGTCCGCTACGAGCTGCAGTGTGCCTTGTAGATAGCTGATCTGGCGTTCGTCGAGTGCCATGTAGAACGCCCGGAACAGGGCGGCGAAGCCGTCGGCCGTCTCGGCGCCGGCCAGCAGGTTGCTAGTGAACGAGAACCCCACTTGTCGATCGGCGCCGGCGCCGGCGGCGGCTGCACCGGAACCGGTACCGGGTGCCGTAGCCGCCGCACCACCGCCAGCCGTGCCGGTCGCTGTCGTCGAGCCCGCGCCGCCAGCGTGGGACTCCCCCTGGCCGCCAGCCGTCGGGGCGCCGTCACCTTCGGAGGCAGGTGTAAAACTGGGCGCGGCGATTCTCAGCGCTGTGCTGGTCAGGTTCACCTGAGCGGGTGTGGTCACTTCGACCGCGGTGCCGGCGGCCTCGACGATGCGCAACAGACCCTGGCTCACCGCGTCGAAGATGGCCTGCTGGAGGTCGCGGTCACTTTCGTAGAGCAGCGGCAGCCGCGGAGCGCTGTAGAACGCGGCGCGGATGTCGGACAGCGTCTTCCCGTAGTCCTGCTCGCGCAGGTTGTGTTGCAGGGCGTGGGAGCCGAACTGGCCGGCGTCGAACACCTTGTCCCGGTCAGCGAGTCCCTTCCACACGATGGTGCCGTTGAGTGCTGTGAGGGTGTCGTCATCGAAGGTGAGTTGGTCGAGGTACCGCTCGCCGTCGGGGTCGGGCTGGGCGACGTACGCGACGTGCTGATACGCCCGCTTCAACGCCTTCTCGAGTTGTTCCTTCGCCGTGGCAAGTTCCTTGGTGCCAGTGGCTTTCAACTCGTCGTCGGCCTGCACTTCAGGGGCTGCCAGCGCCTTGCTTCGAGCCAGGTACTCGGCGGCCACACTGCGCGCGAGGCTGCGGCGCTGCGTGTTCACCACGGCGAACACCGCGCTGCTGGCCCACTGCACAGGCAACTGCTCTGGCCCCTGCCCCAGCCCGGTGGCCGCGTGCAACGCCTCCAAGGTGGCGGCCTCGGCGCCGTTGCGGAGACTGAACTGGGCGGGATCCAGCACGACCAGGCGGGTGGTGAAGGCGGTATCCAGGCCAGCAGTGGAAAGCACCTCGGCAGGCGTGCGCGTGGCGTCGGCTGCGACGAACCTGAGTTCACGGAAGGGGCCGGTGCTGGCGAGTCGTTGCGCGAACTCGACCAGTACGGCGTCACGCTCGGCCTCGGTGATGGTGCGGCGAATGTTGTTGACCAGCATCCGATGCGTGAGCCGCGTCGAGAGGAAGTAACGCGCCGGCTTGTTGTTCCCCTGGCCTGGGATGATGTCCAGCGCACTGAGTCCGCGGTCGACGTCGACCAGTTCGGCGACCACCGCGTCGGCGTCGGTGATCGTGTAGGCGACGTTCGGAATGCTGGTGGCCGCCTTTACCTCCGGTGCGCTGGCGCCGCGGCCGCGGCCGGGTCGAAGCGTTCCGACGATGCTGGCCATGAAGATGAAGGTGGCGGCCCGCTCGGCGGCCCGCGGGTTCGCGTCGCTCCACAGCAGCGACTCCCGGTTCAGATCCTGACGGCGGGCAGTGCCGCTGTCTTCGTCGTGGTTGACGACCTCGATCTCGGCCAGGCTGCGATAGTTCGCGATCGTGCGTTCGTCCTCGACGAGCCCGCTACCCAAGATCGCCTCGCGCACGGCGGAATCGGCCAGTGGAAAGTCACCAGGGCCAATGAGGGCGGGCACCCATTCGCCGGCCTTACCGCGCTCCTGCTGCGCGTAGACGGTCGCGGCGAAAATCCGGATCGTCGATCGCACACGCTGAAAGCCGGTGACCTTGCTCCACTCGTCTTTGGCCAGCGACATCAGCATGGGATGAAACGGGTAGCAGGCAGCGACCTCCTCAGTCCAGCGGTCGCGCCAGGTGGTCCCGATGGTGTCCCAAACGTTCTTGCTCCACCCCTTGTCGGAGAACACGGCGTCGTACTGACCGGCGGTGGCCGCCACCACTTCGGCGGCTGGCTCGGAGTCGAACAGGCGCCTCCGCAGGATGTCGGCGAAGTCGCCGACCTCGGTGACCGTTGCGGGGAAGCCGTTGCGTTCGAGCAGACGGTTGAGGTCGTCGCGACGTTCCTGGGCGGCCTTCGACAGGGCGGTCTGATCGGCGTCGGAGGCGATCATCACCATCAGCATCGCCACGTTGGGAACGTCATTGACGACATCGAGCAGCGCCCGCAGAAAGGCAATGTCCTGCGCGGCGAGGTCGGGTTTGTTGGCGCCGTCCAACCCGTTGCCGATGTAGTCGAGCACCTCGTCGACAATGATCAGAACCGGCCGGTTCACCGCTCTGATCGCCTCGGCGATCTTGTGCTTGTCGCTCCAAAACGGTTGATACCGCTCAAAAAGCGAGTAATCCTT
>NZ_JBYCLA010000593.1:0-3153 GCF_057473665.1 Mycobacterium sp. TH-M25 | reverse complement strand
GCGCAGATTCCAGGCCAACAGGCCAGCCCAGCGGCGCCCCCTCCGGGGACGTCGGCCGGACCGCGCCCCGGGCCGGCACCCAAGCCGGGGGTTCGTCCCCCACGCGTCGGCAACAACCCGTTCTCGTCGGCGCAACCTGTCGACCGGCCTATCCCGCGTCCGGTGGCGCCCCGCCCCGGAGCGGCCCGGCCCGGGGCGCCACGCCCAGGCGCCTCGCCGAGCAGCATGCCGCCGCGCCCCGCAGGTGCATCTGGTGGACCCCGTCCACCACGTACCGGCGCGCCCCGACCCGGTGGGGGCCGGCCGGGCGGTCCCGGTGGCGGTCGTGCCGACGCGGGTGGCGGTAACTACCGCGGCGGGAGCGTAGGCGCCGCACCGGGCGGCGGCCCGGGAGGTTTTCGGGGTCGTCCCGGTGGCGGCGGCCCTGGCGGCGGCGGTGGTGGTGGTCGGCCCGGGCAGCGCGGCGGTGCGGCCGGCGCGTTTGGCCGTCCGGGCGGTGCGCCTCGGCGCGGTCGCAAGTCCAAGCGTGCAAAACGCGCCGAGTACGAAAACATGCAGGCGCCGGTCGTCGGTGGTGTGCGGTTACCGCACGGCAACGGTGAGACGATCCGATTGGCGCGCGGAGCATCCCTCTCGGATTTCGCCGAAAAGATCGACGCCAACCCGGCTGCACTGGTGCAGGCACTGTTCAATCTCGGCGAGATGGTGACGGCCACCCAGTCGGTGGGCGACGAGACGCTCGAGTTGCTGGGCAGCGAAATGAACTACAACGTTCAGGTCGTTAGCCCCGAGGACGAAGACCGCGAGCTGCTGGAATCCTTCGACCTCACCTACGGCGAGGACCAGGGCGGCGAGGACGAACTGCAGACACGTCCGCCGGTCGTGACCGTGATGGGCCACGTCGACCACGGCAAGACCCGCCTGCTGGACACCATCCGCAAGGCCAACGTCCGCGAAGCCGAGGCCGGCGGCATCACCCAGCACATCGGTGCTTACCAGGTCGGAGTCGGCCTCGACGGCAGCGAGCGGCTGATCACCTTCATCGACACCCCGGGTCACGAGGCGTTCACCGCCATGCGTGCCCGCGGCGCCAAGGCCACCGACATCGCGATCCTGGTGGTCGCCGCCGACGACGGCGTGATGCCGCAGACGGTGGAGGCCATCAACCATGCGCAGGCCGCTGACGTGCCGATCGTGGTGGCGGTCAACAAGATCGACAAGGAAGGTGCCGACCCGGCCAAGATCCGCGGCCAGCTCACCGAATACGGTTTGGTGGCAGAGGATTTCGGTGGCGACACCATGTTCGTCGACATCTCGGCGAAGGTGGGCACCAACATCGAGGCCCTGCTCGAGGCGGTGCTGCTGACCGCCGATGCCGCCTTGGACTTGCGAGCCAACCCCGACATGGAGGCCCAGGGTGTGGCGATCGAGGCGCACTTGGACCGCGGTCGGGGTCCGGTCGCCACGGTGCTGGTGCAACGCGGCACGCTGCGCGTCGGCGACTCGGTCGTCGCCGGCGACGCGTACGGCCGGGTCCGCCGCATGGTCGACGAACACGGTGAGGACGTTGAGGCGGCGCTGCCGTCGCGTCCGGTGCAGGTCATCGGGTTCACGTCGGTGCCCGGCGCCGGTGACAACTTCCTGGTCGTCGACGAGGACCGCATCGCCCGCCAGATCGCCGACCGGCGCAGCGCCCGCAAGCGCAACGCCCTGGCGGCGCGTTCGCGCAAGCGGATCAGCCTGGAGGACCTGGACTCGGCGCTGAAGGAAACCAGCCAGCTGAACCTGATCCTCAAGGGCGACAACGCCGGTACGGTCGAGGCGCTGGAAGAGGCGCTGATGGGCATCCAGGTCGACGACGAGGTCGCGCTGCGTGTCATCGACCGCGGCGTCGGCGGCATCACCGAGACCAACGTCAACTTGGCGTCGGCCTCGGATGCGATCATCATCGGCTTCAACGTGCGCGCCGAAGGCAAAGCCACCGAGCTGGCCAACCGCGAGGGCGTGGAGATCCGCTACTACTCGGTGATCTACCAAGCGATCGACGAGATCGAAAAGGCCCTGCGTGGCATGCTCAAACCGATTTACGAGGAGAACCAGCTGGGTCGTGCCGAGATCCGGGCGCTGTTCCGTTCCTCGAAGGTCGGCATCATCGCCGGCTGCATGATCAGCTCGGGTGTGGTGCGGCGCAACGCCAAGGCCCGGCTGCTGCGAGACAACATCGTGGTCACCGACAACCTCACGGTGACTTCGCTGCGTCGGGAAAAGGATGACGTGACCGAGGTGCGCGAGGGCTTCGAGTGCGGTATGACGTTGGGCTACTCGGATATCAAGGAGGGTGATGTCATCGAGTCCTACGAACTGGTAGAGAAGGCACGCGCCTGATGAACGAAGTGAAGAAGGCCATCTGACGTGCGTAGGAACGTCCTTCGTGGCTGATCAGGCTCGTGCGCGTCGGCTGGCCAAGCGGATCTGCACGATCGTCGCCTCGGCCATTGAGTTCGAGATCAAGGATCCGGGGCTGGACGGGGTGACCATCGTCGATGCGAAGGTGACCGCGGACCTGCACGACGCGACGGTGTTTTACACGGTGATGGGGCGCACGCTGGACGCCGAGCCCGACTACGCTGCCGCCGCCGCTGCGCTGGACCGGGCCAAGGGCACGCTGCGCAGCAAGGTCGGGGCAGGTACCGGTGTGCGCTTCACTCCGACCCTGATGTTCACCCGGGACACGACGTCTGACAGCGTGGCGCGGATGGAAGAGTTGCTGGCGCGCGCACGCGCCGCGGATGCCGATGTGGCGCAGGTCCGCCTGCGCGCCAAGCCGGCGGGGGAGGCCGATCCGTACCGTGACAAGGGGTCGGCGGCGGGACTGGACGGGGTCGATATTGAGGACACCGATGACGACGATCGAACCGAAGACTGAGCTGGTCGGTGCCGCGCTCACGCGGGCACCTGTGGATGCCGTCGGCGCAGCTGAGTTGCTGTCGGCCGCGACGACGATCGGGGTGATCTGTCACATTCATCCCGACGCAGATACCATCGGCGCCGGACTGGCCCTGGCCCTGGTGTTGGACAGGTGCGGCAAGCAGGTCGAAGTCAGTTTCGCCGCACCGGAGGCGCTGCCGGAGTCGCTGCGGTCGCTGCCCGGCT
>NZ_JBYCLA010000592.1:0-5421 GCF_057473665.1 Mycobacterium sp. TH-M25 | reverse complement strand
TGAGCATCATCCCGGCGATGATCAGTCTGATCATCCGCTACCGCGTGCAGGAGTCCGAAGTCTGGGAAGCCGAGCGTCGTCGAATGAAGGTGACGCGCAGCAGGATCCGCGATGTTCTGCGCGACGCCGCGGTTATCCGGAGGTTCGTCTATCTGGTGCTGCTGATGGCGGCATTTAACTGGATGAGTCACGGCACCCAGGACGTGTATCCGACATTCCTGTCCGCCACCCACGATGGCGGCGCCGCACTCCCCCGCGCCAGTGCCAGCTGGATTGTGGTCATCTACAACGTCGGCGCCATCGCGGGCGGGCTGATCTTCGGATCGCTGTCGCAGCGGTACAGCCGCCGTTACACCGTGGTGTTTTGTGCGGCGTTGGGTTTGCCGATCGTGCCGCTGTTCGCCTACTCGCATTCTGCTGCGATGCTGTGTCTGGGCTCGTTTTTGATGCAGTTCGCGGTGCAAGGTGCATGGGGCGTCATCCCGGCGCACCTGACGGAGGTGTCGCCGGCCGCGATACGCGGCTTCTATCCCGGAGTCACCTACCAATTGGGCAATGTCCTGGCGGCGTTCAACCTGCCGATCCAGGAAAGCCTGGCCGAGACTCACGGCTATCCTTTTGCGTTGGCCGCCACGATCGGTCCGGTGTTGATCGCAGTCGCGGTGTTGACGGCGATCGGCAAGGACGCCACCGGAATTCGTTTCGGCAGTAGTCAGGGCAGCGCGACCGGCGGCAGAGATTCGAGCGCTTGACGCAGCAGATGCATCGCCACCGTCGTCGATCGCTCCCGGATGTCGTTGCGGCCGCCGGGAAGTCGAAGCGTGCGGGTCGAGGACCCGCCATCGGCCAGGGCCACGGTGAAACACACTGTCCCGACCGGTTTGTCTTCGGTTCCGCCGTCGGGGCCGGCGATCCCGGTGATGGACACGGCGGTGTCGGCACCGAAGCGGCGAAGCGCGCCCGCCGCCATCGCCTCGGCGACCGGTTCGGACACCGCGCCGTGCGCTTCGATCAATGCGGGGTCGACGCCGAGCAATTCGGCCTTCGCGTCGTTGGCGTAGGTCACCAGGCCTCCGACGAGATAGGCCGAGGAGCCGGGCCGTTCGGTGAGCCGAGCCGCCAACAGCCCACCGGTGCATGATTCGGCCGTCGCGATCCGGCGCTCGGTCGACAGCTGCGCGATCTGGTCGTCCACCGTGGCGCCGTCTTCGGAGAAGACCTGCTGACCATGCCGGTTCCGGAGCAGTTCTGCCAGCCGGCGATAGGTGTCGACGGCGTCGGGCTGATAACGGGTGACGATCTCGAGCTCGCCGCGGCGCAGACAGGTGGTGATTTCCAGCGCGCTGAATTCGGGTATGTCATGCTCGGCCTCGCGCAGCGTCTCGGCCAGGCTGGATTCGGGCAGCCCGAACATCCTGATGGTGTCCTGGCGGTAGACGGTTCGGCCCGCGATGGCGTGCTGGACGGCAGCTGTCTGCACCGCGCTGTTCCACATCGGCTGCAGTTCGCGTGGCGGACCCGGCAACACGACGACGGTCGGTTGACCCTCGATGACGACGCCGGGAGCGGTACCGACCGGGTCCATCACCACGGCCCCGACCGGGACCATGGCCTGCTTGCGGTTGGCGGCGCGAACGGCCCCGAAATCGCTGGAGCCCACGCGCGCCATCAGCCTCTTCAAAATCTCGGCGATCTTGTTCTCCAACTCGGGGTCCAGCGCGAGTTCGCGGTCGCAGAACCGGGCAACGGTGGCCACCGTCATGTCGTCGGCGGTGGGCCCGAGTCCGCCGCTGGTGACGATCAAGTCGACACCTTCGTTGGCCAAAAAGCGCAGTTGCGCTTCGATGTCGGACGCCCGATCGCCGCAGATGGTGATGTGGGCCAGTTCGACGCCCAACTCAAGCAGGCGATCGGCCAGCCAGGGGCCGTTGCGGTCGGCCACCCGGCCGGTCAGGACCTCGGTTCCGGTGACGACGATGCCTGCGCGTGCGCTCACCGATACGACATTAGGCGTGCCGGTCGGGGCCTGCAGAAAGGTGTCGCTCCAGGGACTCGGTCTTGCTGGTCATGGCGTCGGTGACGCCGGATCGCCAGTCAGCCTTGATCACCACACTGACCCGATTGGCGCGCGCCGCAACCGCCTCGACGGCGCGTTCGACGACGGCCATCACCTGGCTCCAGCTCTCCCCTTCGACGACGGTGAACATGGCGTCGGTTTTGTTCGGCAACCCCGATTCGCGGACCACCCGGACTGCCTCGGCGACGATGTCGCCGACGCCCTCTCCGACTCCGAGCGGCGTGACCGAGAACGCAACCAGAACTGACATCTGGCGAGCGTACGTGGCAGCATCGGGTCGTGCGGGTTCTGGTGCAACGAGTCGCATCGGCGGCGGTGTCAGTCGACGGCCAGGGTATCGGTTCGATCCGGCCCGCTGGCCAGGGTTTACTGGCGCTGGTTGGAGTGACACACGACGACGACGTCGACAAAGCTCGGCAGCTCGCCGAAAAGCTCTGGCGTTTGCGGATTCTTGACGAGGAGCGGTCCGCATCCGACACCAACGCGCCGATCTTGGTGATCAGCCAGTTCACGCTGTACGCCGACACCAGCAGGGGTCGGCGCCCGTCGTGGAACGCCGCGGCGCCGGCTGCGCTGGCGCAACCGCTGGTCGAGGAGTTCGTGGCAGCGCTGCGGGTTCTGGGCGCCGAGGTGGAAACGGGGATCTTCGGCGCCACGATGCGCGTGGAGCTGGTGAACGACGGGCCGGTCACCGTTCTACTGGAGTTGTGAAAGGAAAAGGGGCCATTCGATGAGCGCAGCACAGGACAAGTGGGGCATCGATCGCTCCGACAATGACACCTGGGACATCGTCAGCAGCGTCGGCTACACCGCGCTTCTGGTCGCGGGATGGCGTGCCTTACATGCACTGAGCGCACAGCCGTTGGTGCGCGACGAATACGCCAAGCATTTCATCGCCGCCGCCCAGGATCCGTTTCTCACCGGTGCGCTGGCCGATCCGGGAACCTCGGAAGGCGCGTTGACCTTCCCGCGACTGTATGGCGTACAGACCCGGTTCTTCGACGATTTCTTTAGCTCCGCATCCGAGGTTGGGATACGGCAGGCCGTCATCGTGGCGGCCGGGCTGGACTCGCGGGCGTATCGGTTGCCATGGGCGACCGGCACAACGGTATTCGAGATCGATCAACCGGAGGTTCTCGAGTTCAAGGTGCGGGTTCTCGCTGAGCAGGCCGCCGCACCCACCGCCCGACGCATCGACGTCGCGGCGGATCTACGAGAAGACTGGTCGATACCGTTGCGCGCAGCGGGGTTTGACACCGCGGTTCCCAGTGCCTGGTCGGTCGAAGGTATCCTGCCGTATCTCACCGGTGACGCGCAGGACACGCTGTTCGACCGAATTACCGAACTCTCGGCGCCAGGCAGCCGGCTCGCGATCGGCGCGCTGGGCTCGCGCCTCGACCACGACCGGCTCGCGGCCCTGGAAGAGAACTACCCGGGTCTCAACCTGTCCGGTGAGGTGAACTTCTCCACGCTGACCTACGACGACTCGACGAAAACCGAACTCGCGGGTTGGCTCACCGCACATGGTTGGACGGTCGAATCCGTCCGCACCAATCCCGAACTGCAGCGGCACTATGGTCGGACCGCTCCCCAGGTCGACGTGGAGATCGACGAGATCATGCACTCGGAGTACGTCACGGCATCCCGCTGAGTTGGCAGCCAGCGCCGAATGTGCGGCTTATAAAGGTGATTTGGCGTATTGCACCCGACGACCTACACAGTCGGCGAACCGGGGCGCTCGGACATCGCGGCGTAGGCAGTCCCCCGGCCCACTCGCTGCCACAGCACCCAGCCTTCGGCGCTGACTCCGGCACGGATCAACTCACGTTTGAGGATCTTGGTGGTCGCCGTATGCGGAAGCGCATCGTTGATCCGGACGGACCGGGACCAAGCCTCCGGTGACAAGTCCGGTGAAGTGGCAAGGAATTTCTCGAACTCCTCAGTCAGGGATTCGCCGTCGTCCAGGACGAAGGCAGCCCTCACCTGGTCACCCACCGATTCATCCGCAACCCTGTACATCCATGGGGATCGGTTCTGACGCAAAGCCATCCATGAGTTGCCCGGTTCGCGATGCTGTTCCAGATCTTGGATCCGGTGATTACCCACTCATCCCCGTCGCGGACCGCCCGAGTCCGCAGACTGGCCAGGTCGCTACCCGCCTCGGGTTCTGCAGTAGCCAACCGCGCAGATCAGCTCGCCGCGAGCGATCGGCGGGAGGAACTCGCGCTTGTTTCCCTCGGTGCCGTGCCGCATGATCATCGGCGCCACCGACGTCACGGTGAGATCGGGGCCCGGTACGCCGCAGTACTCGAATTCCCGCATCAACAGGTGCTGATGTATTGCGCCCAGTCCCAGCCCGCCGTACTCCGACGGCCAGTTCAGCCCGAACCAGCCCCGTTCGCCGATCCTGCGCCGAAAGGCCGCGACCTCCCCATCCGCAACTTCCTGACCGTGCTCGCTCAATTCGGATCGCAGCGCCGGCGTGACGTTCTCGGTGAGGAACGCGTGTACCTCAGCCTGCCAGGCCGTCTGCGCCGCATCGAGTTGGAAATCCACCATCCTTTTGGTAGCGGGTTTTATGAAACTACGCGCGGGATTGACGAAATCGAACCTGGAGCCCTAGGGCATGCGCGGGTCGCCGGACGACAATTCGAAAGTGCAACTACCGACGGTCCCACTCGGGAAATGCCTCGGCAGTTGCACTCTCGCGGAAGTCAACGAACGGAGATGCGGCCGGAGTGCCCCCGCGGCACGCGGCTCGGACACGGCATGACCGCGTTGACGTGGGCCCCCTGGATGGGCGAGGGCGTCGTGCCGAACGACTGTGCGGGCTGCTGCGCCGCGATCCAACGGCGTCGATAGCGCCTGAGTGCAACTAACGGTCAGAACTTGTGCGGGACGTCGTTGACCAGCCCGCCATCCATCACGAACTCGGCGCCGGTGGCGTACGAAGACTCGTCGCTGGCCAGGAACAACACAAAGCTGGCCACCTCCTCGGATACACCGGGGCGGCCCATCGGAACGGTGACCATGTCGTCGGGAAAGTGCTTGGTCATCGGTGTCCGGATGAAGCCGGGGTGGATGGAGTTGACCCGGATGTGGTGCGAAGCGAGTTCAAGCGCAGCTGATTTGGTCAGGCCGCGCACCGCCCACTTCGAGGCCACGTAGGGGTGCACCATCACTGCCCCGCGCAGACCTTCGATTGACGAGACGTTGATGATCGAGCCGCCGCCGGCGGCCTTCATCGGCTCGACCACGGCCTGGATGCCGTGGAAGGTGCCGTTTAGGTTGACGTCGATGACCTTGTTCCACTTGTCCACATTGAACTGGCCCAGCTGGCCGAG
>NZ_JBYCLA010000591.1:0-3868 GCF_057473665.1 Mycobacterium sp. TH-M25 | reverse complement strand
GTTGCTCGATGCCTGCTTCCAGTCGGTCATCGTTGCGCCCGAGGTGCAAAAGGCGGGTGCCGGCGGTCTGCTGCTGCCCGTAGGTGTGCGCAGATTGCGTAACTACCACTCGATGCGCAACGCGCAATATTGCCTCACCCGGGTCACGGCGTCGCGAGCCGGTGAATGTGAAGTCGATCTGGAAGTTCTGGACCAGTCCGGAACGGTGCTGTTGCTGGTCGAGGGGCTGCGCCTGGCCGGCGGCGCTTCGGAGCACGAACATGCCAATCGAGTACTTGACGAGCGGTTGTTTACCGTCGAATGGGAGCCGCGCGAACTGCCGGAGGTGACGCAGCGCGAGCGCGGGTCCTGGTTAGTGCTCGGCGCATCCGACCCCGCTACGTTAGAAGATCCGTTGGCCAAGCAACTCGGTGATGCCCTAAACGCCGATGGCGGGTATTGCACCGCGGTGCCGTTGCCGCTCGGACAAATAGATACTGCGCAGCTGCGTTCGCTGCTGTCCGGCGACGGCGTGAGCCCTGCCGATGGTCACGGGGCCCTCAAGGGGCTCACCGGCGTCGTCGTGGTGACCGCTCCTCCTGCCGCCGCGGCAGGAGCGGGGGCAGAATCGCCAGCATTGCGGCGCGGCCGGGACTATGTGTCCCACATTGTCACCATCGCCCGCGAGATCTCTGAACTCCCCGGCGAGCGGCCCCGCCTTTTCGTTGTGACCAGAAACGCCGCCAGCATCAAGACGGGTGATCTGGCCAACCTGGAACAGGCCGGGCTGCGCGGGCTGATGCGGGTGATTGACTCCGAACACCCGTACTTGAGCGCCACCCAGATCGACGTCGACGGAACCAACCACGCGACGATCGCCACCCACGTGGCCCGGCAACTGCACAGCGGCTCCGATGAGGACGAGACCGGCTGGCGGGACGGCGAGTGGTACACCGCCCGACTGCGACCCGGTCCGGTGAGCCAGGCCGAACGGCGAACCGCCGTCGTGCAGCACGAACGAGACGGCATGCGTCTCGAGATTCGGACCCCGGGTGACTTGGAATCGCTGGAGTTCGTTGCCTTCGATCGGGTACCGCCGGGACCGGGAGAGATCGAGGTCGCGGTCACCGCCTCCACCATCAACTTCGCCGACGTTTTGGTCGCCTTCGGCCGGTACCCCACTTTCGAGGGCTACCGCCAGCTGTTGGGTATCGACTTCGCCGGAGTGGTGTCGGCCGTCGGGCCCGGTGTCACCGAGCACAAGGTCGGCGACCGGGTCGGCGGTATGTCCCGCAACGGTTGCTGGACCACATTTGTGATCTGCGACGCCCGCCACGCGGTCACACTGCCGCCCGAGGTGCCGCTGGAAGAGGCCGCGGCCGTGCCTACCGTGGCTGCGACCGCGTGGTACGGCCTGCACGATCTGGCCCGGATCTCGTCGACCGACAAGGTGCTGATTCATTCGGGGACCGGCGGTGTCGGACAGGCGGCGATCGCGATCGCACGCGCCGCCGGGTGCGAGATCTTCGCGACGGCGGGTAGTCCGCAGCGGCGACAGCTGCTGCGCGACATGGGTATTGAGCATGTCTACGACTCTCGCAGCCTCGAGTTCGCCGAACAGATCCGTCGTGACACCAAGGGGTACGGCGTTGACGTCGTGCTCAACTCGCTGCCCGGCGCTGCGCAACGCGCCGGAATCGAATTGTTGGCCTTCGGTGGGCGGTTCGTCGAGATTGGCAAACGCGACATCTACGGAGACACTCGACTCGGATTGTTCCCATTCCGCCGCAACCTGTCGTTGTACGCGGTCGACTTGGCGTTGTTGACGCATACCCACCCGGAAACCGTTCGGCGCCTGCTGACCACCGTGTACCAACGCACCGCCGAGGGGGTGTTGCCGGTGCCGCAGACCACGCACTATCCCATTCATGACGCGGCTGGGGCCGTCCGCTTGGTCGCTGGTGCCAGGCACACCGGCAAGGTGTTGCTGGACGTGCCGCACACCGGATCCAGTGTGGCCGTGGTGCCCCCGGAGCAGGTTCGTGCGTTTCGGGCCGACGGCGCCTATATCGTCACTGGCGGGTTGACCGGCCTGGGGCTGTTCCTCGGCACCGAGATGGCCGCCGCGGGCTGCGGACGGGTGGTGCTCAACTCCCGCTCGGCGCCCAATCCCCAAGCGCAGCAGACAATCGAGCGGCTGCGCGCCAAAGGCGCCGACATCCAGGTGGAGTGTGGTGATATCGCTGAGCCCGGGGTTGCTGACCGCTTGGTGGCGGTGGCGACCCAATCGGGGCTGCCGGTTCGCGGCGTGCTACATGCAGCGGGGGTGGTTGAGGACGCTACGTTGACCAACGTCACCGATGAACTCATCGACCGTTGTTGGGCGCCCAAGGTCTACGGCGCGTGGAACCTGCACGTGGCTTTGAAAGAAGTAGCCCTGCAAGAAGGAAAAGCCGCACAGCCGCTGGATTGGTTCTGCTCGTTCTCGACGGCCGCCGCGCTGGTCGGTTCGCCGGGGCAGGGTGCATATGCGGCGGCCAACAGCTGGTTGGATGGTTTCTCGCATTGGCGCCGGGCGCAGGGCCTTCCGAGCACCGCGATCGCCTGGGGGGCATGGGGTGAGATTGGTCTCGCCACCGCCTTGGCCGTAATGGCCGGCGCAGCGATCGCACCCGCCGAGGGCGCTCGCGTCTTCCAGACGCTGCTGTGCTACAGCCGCCCCTACTCCTGCTATGCGCCGATCATGGGAACGCCGTGGTTGACGTCCTTTGCGCAACGCAGCCGCTTCGCCGAGGCGTTCCAGTCCATTTCCCAAGGCCAAAAAGACAAAAGCAAGTTCCTGGCCGAATTGAAAGTATTGCCTCGCGATGAATGGCCCAGCATGATTCGACGGCTGGTGTCCGAGCAGATCAGCTTGCTGCTGCGGCGCACCATTGACCCCGATCGGCCGCTATCTGACTATGGTCTGGATTCGCTCGGGAATTTAGAATTACGAACCCGCATCGAGACAGAGACGGGGGTACGCATAAGTCCCACTAAGATCACCACAATTCGAGGTCTCGCCGAGCACCTGTGCGAAGAGCTGGCAGCTATGGAAGCTGAGTCACCAGCCAGTTGATAGCAGGCGCTTACATCGTCGGGGGATGATAGCCGCCCCAACCGGGGCATAGCGGGGAGTTCGAGTCAAGGAGAAAACGTTGCGGGTCGGGCCGTTGACACTAGGAACACTGCTGGATTGGGCACCCCGAGCGGGTAAGACCATCTCGTGGCAACCAACACCTGCCACCTGCGAGAAGGTGTCGCAGGCACCGGTGAGTTCGGTGCCGGTCGCCTACATGCAGGCGCAGCACATCCGCGGTTATGTCGAGCAGAAAGCGAAGGGGCTCGACTACTCACGGCTGATGATTGTCAGCTGCGACCAGCCCGGCCAATGTGATATCCGTGCGGTCAACTACATCGTCAACGCGCACCTTCGCCGCCATGACACCTACCGTAGCTGGTTCGAGTACACCGACGACGGCGAAATCATCCGACGCACGCTATCCGACCCCGCAGACATCGAATTCGTGCCCGTCGAACACGGCGAGCTGTCGTTGGCCCAAATACGCGAACTTGCGGTGAGCACACCAGATCCGCTGGAGTGGGGCTGCTTCCAGTTCGGGGTGATCCAAGCCGAGGAGCACTTCACGTTTTATGCCAGCATCGACCACGTCCACGTGGACGCGATGATCGTCGGTGTGACGCTGATGGAATTCCACATGATGTACAGCGCACTTGTCAGTGGCGCTGGTCCCCTCGAGCTGCCGGAGGCGGGCAGCTACGACGAGTTCTGCAGTCGCCAGCACCAATTCACCTCCATGCTTACTGCGGAGTCCCCACAGATTCGCTC
>NZ_JBYCLA010000590.1:0-8302 GCF_057473665.1 Mycobacterium sp. TH-M25 | reverse complement strand
GTTCCGGTCCGGCAGGTCGTTCTCGGCATCGGTGTCCGGCGACGAATTGACCGTCAAGGGCGCGCCCGAGGTCGTGTTGGCCGCCAGCAACGGCGTCGGGCCCGACATCGAAGCGACGGTCCGCACGCTGGCGGCCGAGGGCTTACGTGTCATCGCCGTCGCGCGCCGCCGGCTGACGGCCCAACAGGCCCGACTGGTCACCGACGATGAAGACGCGATCGCCGACCTGGCCGTCGGCGAGCTGTCACTGGTGGGCTTCCTCGGGCTGTCCGACACTCCTCGAGCCGAGGCGCCCGCGTTGCTGGCCGCGCTCACCGAACGCGAGATCGGCATCCGGCTGATCACTGGCGACCATCCGATCACCGCGGCGGCGATCGCCCGGGACATGGGCATGGCGGTGACCGCAGACCAGGTCATCAGTGGCGCCGAGTGGGACGCCATGTCGCGCAAGAATCAGGAACGGGTGGTCAACGAGCGGGTGATCTTTGCCCGGATGTCGCCGGAGAACAAGGTCCAGGTCGTGCAGACGCTGGAGCGCACCGGGAAGGTCTGCGCGATGGTCGGTGACGGCGCCAACGACGCCGCCGCCATCCGGGCGGCCACCGTCGGCATCGGCGTGGTCGCCCGGGGCAGCGACTCCTCCAGCGTCGCGGCCGACGTGGTGCTCCTCGACGCCCGAATCGAGGCGCTGCTGAACGCGATCGACGAAGGCCGCGAGCTGTGGCGCCGTGTTCAGGCCGCGGTGTCAGTGCTGCTCGGCGGCAACGCCGGCGAGGTGGCGTTCGCGGTCATCGGCAGCGCGATCACCGGCAACTCGCCGCTGAACACGCGCCAACTGCTGCTGGTGAACATCTTCACCGACGCGCTGCCGGCGGCCGCTTTGGCGGTCAGCAAGCCGAGCGGTCCGGCTGGGGCCGACGGCCCCAAAGGCGGAGGCCCCGATCAGCAGGCGTTGTGGGAGGCGGTCGCGATCCGCGGCGCGACCACCGCGGCGGCGGCGACCGCAGCGTGGACGATGGCCGGCTTCACCGGGCGCCCGCAACGGGCGTCGACGGTGGCGCTGGTCGCGCTGGTGTCGGCGCAGCTGGGTCAGACACTGCTGGACTCCCGCACGCCGCTGGTCGTGTTGACCGCGGGCGGCTCGCTGGCGGTGATGGGGACGCTGATCAGCATCCCCGGCGTCAGCCAACTGCTGGGCTGCACTCCGCTCGGGCCGCTCGGCTGGGCGCAGGCGCTGGGCTCAGCCGGGGCTGCGACAGGCGCGGTGGCCGTCGCGAACCGCGCATTCGCCGATAGGCGTTCTTCTGCGCCGACCCCGACCCAGCTGACCCCGACCCAGCCAACCCCGGAGGAGCCGCCACGACCTGCAGGGCGCCGAGGCGCCACAGAACGGCGTACAACTGGGTCAGCGGGACGGTCAGCAGGCCAGCCACAGCTTCGGCTAGTGGGTCGGCCCGAGCGTCGGTCGTCGACATGACCAAGACAGTGACCGCAACAACGCACGCAATGGCAAAGGTTTAGTTACCGAAAGGCAAATGATGGCCGAAAAGACTGCGCGACGCAGAACTTCCCAGGCGGAAGCGGTTGCCCATATTCGACAAGGCGAGACGTTCGTGATCAATCTGCCGATTTTCGGGCAGCTCGAAATCCCCGGACCTGAGTCGCTGGCTTACTACGGGGGTCTGGCCGCTCTGGCTGCGTTCGAGCTGATCGACTGGCCGGTCGCGCTGGTCATCGCCGGCGGCCACCTGCTGGCCAGCAATCACCACAACAAGATGCTCGAGGAACTCGGCGAGGCGATCGAGAACGCCTAGTAACGCCGTCACCCTGCCCCGGCGCCGAGCACGCGACGCGCCGCTTCGACGTTGTGGTGGATCGGCATGCACATCAACTCCGCCACCCGGAACATGAAGCTCGTCGGCGGCAACACAATGACGATTTCGTTGTCGGCGAGCAGCTTGTCCAGAGCCGAGAAGCCAGCGCTGTCAAAGTATTTCACATTAGTCAGATCAAGGATCATCGGCCGCTCACCGGGAACGTCGCGCACCGACCGGTCAAAGTCGACGACATTGGACGCGTCGACCTCGCCGGCGAGCGTCACCTGGACCGGCAGTGACTCAAAGACGGTTTGCAGCTCGAACTCCGCGTGGCTCATAACGTAACGCCTTCCAGGAGATCCGACTCCGGTAGTACCGCCTGATCGAACGTCAACGTGATTCGCGTGCCGGCGGCGGTCCGGATCGTCCTCACATCGTCAGCGAGACCGTTGATCATGGTGAGTCCTCGGCCGCGTCTTTGGCTACGCTGGCTCGCCGACGAATCGCCCGACCATTGACCGGTGTCGCTGACGGTGGCGGTGACAGTTCGGCCGCGTACGAACGCTTCGATCGACACCGTCATGCCGGCATCGCCGCCGCTGCCGTGCTCGATCGCATTCGTCACCGCCTCGCCGGTGGCCAACAGGATGTCGGATTCCCGTCGCGGATTCACGTCGATGCCGGAAAGCCAGCCGCGCAATCGATGTCGCGCATCGGCGATGTGATCCAGGGACGCGGGCACCACGGTGGCGAAGCTTCGGGTGGAGCTGTGACACGGACGCAGCGCCAGCAGCACGACGTCGTCGGTGTAACCGCCGGGCGGAGCCATCCGGTCGAGTAACTCGTCGCACAGGTCGCCGACCGGGAGGTCGGCGCGGTACGCCGCAGCGCCGAGTAACCGGTCGAAGCCGTCGTCGAGTGCCTCACCGGGCCGCTCGATCAGTCCATCGGTATAGAGCAGAACGACGCTGCCGGAGGGCAATTCGTGCACCGCGGTGTTGCCCTTGAGCGCCCTCTCCGAGGCCGCGACCGGTGGCCGCCGGCCCTGCGACAAGTAGGCCGGTGGCTGGTCCGGCGTCACCAGCAGCGGATAGGGATGTCCCGCGCACGAGTAGCTGATTCGGGCGATGCCGTCGCCGGTGTCGGCGTCCGAACCGTCGTCGATCACCGCGTAACTGACCGTCGCGCACCGCGCGCCTGGCACGGTGGCCGCATACCGGTCCAAGTTCGCCAGCACCGCGCCCGGGTCGGCGTCGGTCAGTGCACTGGCCGCCAAGCCGGCCCGCAGCCTGCTCATCGCGATTGCGGCCGGCAGACCGTGCCCGACCACGTCGCCGACCGAAAACGCAATCCGTCCTTGGTTTTCCAGCGGCAGCACGACATACCAGTCACCGCCGACTCGCATCGCCTCACCACCGGGTTGATAGACCGCGGCGACGACCGCCGCCGTCGACCCATGGTCGAGGTCGAGTAGGTGGTCTTGGAAGTCGACGGAGATCCGGTGTTCGCGTTGCACGTTGCGGATGCGGTCGACCGTCGACTGGGTGGCCCTGGCCACCTCGGCGGCCCATTCGAGTTCAGCGGGATCGAACTGCCGCGGCTTGGGCCAGAGCATCCCGAGCGAACCGATGATCTTCCCGTCCGAACCCCGCAGCGGCTGGCTGATACACGACCGCACCACGTGCGACGTCTCGCCCACCACGTGCCGATAACGCGAGCTGAGGTTCAGCGTGTCGGTGATGACCATCGACTGACCGGTTCGGATGACATCCACCGGCACGATCGGGGTGTCCATCGACGCAATGTGGTAGCGGTCGCGGATCTCCGGCGGCACCGCGGCGCCGTATTCCAATCGGAGCGTCTTCGCCTCGGTGTCGAGCAACCCAAGGCAGATGATCGGTGACTCACCCGTCACGAACGCGGCGCCCTGCAGCGCATTGACGATCTCGACGCTCGAATCAGCCGTTTGCAGCGCGGCCTCGAGTTGAGCGAAATCGAGCGCTGTCCGGGCCCGGGCATCGCTGGTTTGCCGACTGGCGCGTTCGCGCGCCGCGGCTGACAGGCGGGCGGCCACGCGGTCGATTAAATCCTGAGATCTGAACGGCTTTGGCAGGTAGTCGTCGGCGCCGCCGGCGAATCCCGCGCTGACGGCGTCCACGCCGGCCCTTGCCGAAAGCATCAGCACCGGGGTGGCTGCCAGCGCCGGATCGGCCCGGATCGCGTCGAGCAGTTCGAATCCGTTCAGTCGCGGCATCATCACGTCGGTCACGACGGCATCGGGGTGGTGTCGGCGGGCTGACTCGAGGGCTTCCAGGCCGTCGCTGACGAGCACCGTCCGCCAGCGTGTCGACAGCACCCGCTCCAAATGGGCTCGCATATCAGCGTTGTCGTCGGCGATCAGCACCAGCTCACGACCGTCGGACACCGGCAGCGCGGCGCCCGCCGCTCGGGGCGTCACCCACTGGCCAGCCTCGACGACGTACGGGTTGTGCAGAAGTCCCGCCGGCGAATGGTCGGCGGTCTTGCCGCGCACGGATCGGGGCAACCGGATGGTGACCGCGGTGCCGCGGCCGAGTCGGCTGTCGAACTCGACAGCCCCGTGTTGCACTTCGACGAGGCCCCGCACCAACGACAAGCCGATCCCGCTGCCCTCGACGCTGCGCCCGAGCGCGTTCTCCGCGCGAAAGAACCGCTCCCCCAAGTGCTTCAGGTCATCCTCGGCGATACCGACACCGGTGTCGCGGACCATGATGCGACAGAAGGCCTTGTCACTGTGTGTGGTCACCGTGATGGAACCGGCCGGGGTGTATTTCACGGCGTTGGACATCAGGTTGAGGACGATGGTTTCCCACAGGCCAGGATCGATGTCGGCCAGCGCCGGGCGACAATCGAGCACCAACTCCAGATCGGCGCGTCGACACAGTTCGGAAAACGACGACGCGATGTGCGCCGTCAGCGCACCGACGTCGGTACACCCCAACGTGGCGGTGGCGCGGCCGGCGTCGATGCGGGAGAAGTCCAACAGCGCATCAACCAGCCGTCGCAGCCGTCCCGCATTGCGACGCGCTGTGCCCAGCCGATCCGCGATCACACTGTCGATGGTGGTGTCGCTCAACGCATCGTCGAGTGGCCCCAGCAACAGCGTGAGCGGGGTGCGGAATTCGTGACTCACGTTAGTCAGAAAAGCCGTCTTGGCGTGGTCCAACTCGGCAAGCGTGTCGGCCCGGCGCCGCTGCTGTTCATACGACACCGCCGCGGCGATCGCCGAGGACAACTGGTCGGCGAGCAACTGACAGAAGCCGACGTAGTGGTCGTCCAGCCGGCACAGCGGATTGGTCCCGATCAGCAGAGCCCCGCCGGCCGCTCCCTCACCGAGCGGTAGCAGTAGCGCATGGTCCGGACACTCGCCGCCCAACACCTCGTGAATGCCGTCGAACAGGGCCGCGACGTTGTCGATCATTCGCGTCTGCGGCCGCGCGGGAGATTCGGTCAACTCCGCCAACGTCGGCGGCAGCAACGGCTGCACCGACGGCGTCGCCGCCTGCAGCGTCGCGCCCGATTCCCCGGGGCCATCGAGGTACACGGCGATCAATGGCACGTCGGCGGGACGTTGCACGCACACGGCGACAGCCGCCTGCAGGGCGCCGTCGATGGTGTTGGTGTCCATCACCGCGGAGGCCACGTCGTTGAGCAGGCGCAGTCGGCGTTCGCTGAGCACCCGGTCGGTGGTTTCGAACGACGGGCAGATGAGCCCGAAGATGGCGCCGTCATCGCTGACCAGTGGGCTGTAGGTGAAGGTGAAATACCGTTCGCGGCGCCTACCCTCGGTCACGACGGGCAACATCAAGTCGTGCGACCATGTCGCTTCGCCGGTGACGATCACCTTGGCCAGTATCGGGCGGATCGGATCCCACACATCCCAGAACGCGTACTGGCCACGCTGACCCAGCGCGGCCGGGTGCCGGTCGGCGAGGATCGGGATGTAGGCGTCGTTGTAGATCAAAAACAGCTCGTCGGTGTCGAGCCCCAACACCATCGGAAAACTCGACATCAGCACCATTGCGACTACCGAGCGCATTTCAGCCGGCCATGCCTGCGGCGTCCCCAAAGGGTGTGCAGACCAATCGAATTCAGCGAACCGCTGGCCCATCTCGCCGCCGCGCGCCACGGCTACGGCGAGGTCAGGCGGCAGCACTTTCGGATCGAGTGGCCAGCCGCGGCGTTCATGGCCGCTCACGACCCGCGCTCGGACTCACGGCCTTCCAGTGCATCCGGCAGCGAGGGGTAGAGTTCGATCAGGCTGTCGAGGTTCGTCACCTCGATCGGGCGCACCACCAAGCCGTTGTCGGCGACCACCCGGACCGATATGCCGGCGCGAAGCCCCTGCTCGTGAACGTCGAGTACCGCGTTCAGCCCCGCGCTGCCGAAATATGTCACGCCGTTCAGGTCGACGATGAGTAGTCGGGAATCCTGGCCGCCGGCCCGCTGCAACGCGGACTCCAGCTGCGACCGAAGCCCGCGCGCGCTACCCGAATCGATCTCCCCCGAGGCGTGCACCAGTACGGCGTCGGGTCGAACCTCGGATTCGACCACCAACATGTCCATCGCGTTCTCACCCACCTCGACGCACTCAGATTCCGTCAGCCATCGCCACTGGTCCAGCCTATCGGGCAGGACACTTGTCTGGCAGGACACCTAGGCGGTGGATTCACCCGGAATGCGAAGATGCATGGTTAGCAGCAGGTGGTCGAAGGCGGCTTGGGTGTCCGCCGACGGCGTTGGCTGCGTGGCGATTTCGGCGACGAGTTGCTTGGCGAGCGACCGCAGCTTGGTATTGGTTTCCTGCGATCGCCACCTCAGCACGCCGAATGCCTGCTCGGGGCTGACCCGGTAAATCGCCACCAAGATCCCTTTGGCCTGTTCGATGACGGCGCGCGCCTCGAACAGATCAGGCAAAGCCTCGTCGAGGGCGTTCTGGCGGTTCTCGACGAAGGTCGCGGTGAGATCGAGGTAGTGGCCGGCGGTTCCCACCACCGCGCCGTCCGCATCGGAGATCCGGTCGGCGACCACAATCGCGTCGTGCACGGTGCCGGCCGTGTCGATGAAGCGGTGCCGGCTGGAGAAGGAGCTCTTGGACAACAACGCCCGGTCCAGCAGATCCTGCACATGGTCGCGGTCGTCGGGATGCTGGTGCGACATCAGCAGCTCGGTCGTCGGCTCGACGGTCCCCGGCTCGTAGCCGTGCATCCGGGCGAGTTCGTCGGACCATTCCCAGCGCTGCCCGACAAACCAGAAACGGAACGCACCGACACCCGGTTTGTCGACGTCGACGACCGGCCATCTGGACGGCCAGATGTCGGCGTCGCCGCTCGTCTCGGCCCGCTCCTGCACGCTGACCATTCTTGCACCGATGCCACAGCTTGCCCACCGGTTGGCCGGCAGCTGACTGGGTACGCATTGCCGTGGTCTGGTCCGCGATCTCCGTCGCGCCTGCGGACCGAGGTGCTACTGCGCTAGCGTGGAACCGCATACAACGCGCTTGGCGACGATGCGGACCGTGAGGAGTCGTGCCGCACAACGCAAGAGCGCACGCCCGGTGCGCCGAGAGGACGGCTCGGGGCCGTCGACCGGTGCCGTGGCGCAGCGTTCTGCGTGCGGCCTAGCGTCATGATCAATCGGCATACACATCAACGTCGCCAACTGAAGGCGTCGAATGTAACCGATGATCCGAAACGATGGTGTATTCAACACGTGCGGAGTAGATTTCACTTGGGTTGACCTCACAGATTCGACGCGCAGCCGGAAGGTGTTTGATTTTCGAGTTCCCTCTGCGGATGTGGCCACTCTGCCATTCGTTTCAGATTGGCATCGGCATACGACTGATGAGGGCTTGCAGTTGATTCCCCACTACGTAGACAGTGTCCGCGGATCGCTTCGGAACGACGAGACACTCAACGGTCGCCGCGGCGCCCCTATCGATATCCACACCGGCCCCGGACTCACCTCAATCACCATCTCCGGTGACATCGGCGCTGTCGACATAGCCGAGTTGAGCCCGCGTGCCCGCGGGCTGATTCGCGAGTGCGGAGCACTGGTAGTGAACCTGTGCGGCACCGACTTCATCGCCGTCGACGGGTTGCATGCGCTGTTGGCGCTGTGGTGTGCAAGTGAGGACGCCCCCAGGCCGGCTCCGATACGGGTCCTGCGGATCTGTTCCGAACACTTCACGGTCGCACTCCGCCGCTGCGGATGACGGGGACTCACGTAAGCGCCTAAGCCATATCTCAGGGTTATGGGCCAACTGAACGCGGCCGCACCACGCACCAAGCCGACGGGCGAGACGGCGTAGGTTCGCGGTCAAACCCCGATGACCTGCATGAACACATCGTTCTGAACCGCCAGATGAGGGGTATAGACAACTTTCAAAAACTTTTTGAAAGTTTTTACGACTTTTCGTTCCCCGAACGTATCTTGAGGGCTAGCTT
>NZ_JBYCLA010000589.1:0-4068 GCF_057473665.1 Mycobacterium sp. TH-M25 | reverse complement strand
TCTCGCCGACGGCTCTGCGCTGTCGGTAGGAGGCAACTCACTCGCCACCCGTTCGATGGTGGTGGCCAACCTGCGCACAGGTTTCCTAAACTCTTCGCTGGACATCTCGCTGGGGCTGAGGCCGCTCTCGGCTGAGATGGACGGCCAAATGGAGGTGCGGTCCACCGACGGGTCCTGGCTAGACATTGGTTTCTCCCCGGGAACGGCCGGCCTTTGGCGGACGTCTTACAGCGAGGCAGTCGATTTCGGCTCCATGCTCGAAGGGCTGGTGCGTATCCGCCACGCTGGGGCCGATGATGGGGTCGAGTACAAGCATTTTCCCCGGACCGTCATACCGCTGGTCTACAACGAGCTTCAGTCGGCTTTTGTCGAAACGGAAAGGCTTGAGCTAGGCGCAGACTCGCTACTTCTGGTCCGGGGCGTAGCTCAGACGAAAGTGAAGACGAACGTCGTCGAGGAAGTCCGAGGCCTGCTTGCAGAGTCGGCTCGGCCGGGGTTCCAGCGCGTCGACGATCTGGCGGGCCTGCCGTCGGGTTGGGTTCTGTTCAAGGACGTCCAGCTCTTCGGCGCCCCGAACACCAAGCGGCTAAATGAGCTGGTGCCCTTGGCGCGTGACCAGCTCACCATCGCAGGCGGCCTGCGCATCCCCTCACGGATCCGTAAGTGGTCCTCGTTGAGCCCGCCCGAAGTTCGCGCGGCGGTGCAGAGTGAGTCCTCCTTGCGCGTCACGCTCACCGATGGCGCGACTGACGAGGCCATCTGCGAGTGGCGTTCAGAAGCCGGCGTTCTCGTCGTACCGCTTGCCGAGTCTCACCTCCAGGACGGTGATTACCGCGTCTCGCTATTCACTGGCGATAAGCCGAACCCAGCGCAGCAGGCCTCCATTCGTCTCAGGTCGAGCATGGACGTCGACGTCGCGTGGTCCAGCGCACCAAGACTGGTCTACAGGTTGGACGATCCGCATGGGATCGCATCGGCTTCGGAGGCCGGCGCCGACGACGGCTTATGGGTCGACGGAATGACGACGGACGGCGAGAGCGCTGTCGAGCCGAGCGTGCACGCCAGCGGCAAGGTCATCTGGTCCAATAGCCGACCACCGGTCAAGCGGACGACCATAAAAATCGGGACGCCCGATCCCTCCTCGTGCATAGTCACCGGCGCGCATTACATGCTGCTTCCCACCTGGTTCGGCGACAAGAGCGCTGCGAAATTCGTTGACGGCGAATGCAAATCGTGCGGCCTGGTCAAGAGATATCCGAGCTGGCCTGGCAAGAAATGGAAGAGGGGCTTTGGCGGTTCCGACGAGACGGTCGACGTGCATGACCTTGACGCAGTCGACCCGGGCACGGGCCCGGATTGGGACGTCGCACTCGACGCCCTGATGCACCTGGGCGGTGGCTCGATCAGCTCGTTGGAGTCGATCGCGCTGCAACTTCAAGGATCCTCGCTGTTCGTCGATAACTTCATCCGCACCCTAGAGGCGTTGGGGCACATAGCCGTCGAGCGTGACGACTTGTGGCGGGCGGCGCGCTGGGAAATATCCCCCACCTGCTTGGCTCAAACGACCGGCGGTGTGTACCGCTTCACCGGGTTTTGGCCATCGAGATTCGTCGAAGGCGTCGTCGAACAGGCGGGCAATCATGGCGCCAAAGTGAGCGTTGGCAAAGGGTCGGTCGGACCATCGACGTTCGCAGTGTCGGATCTCGACGGCGTCGCAGACCTCGCTATCGTCGATCCGAGTATCACCATCGCCGAGCAGTCGGGGCCCCGGATACTCGAAGCCCTCCCGCGTCTGTCGGCAGTGGGCAAATCGTTGCGCCGCACGCCGATGCCGGGCTTCCAATCGGCGGAACGCTTCGATGTGTCGTCGGCGAGCTGGACGATCACCGGCGACCCCTTCGCTCCGGGGGCGTACCGACTGCGTCGAGGATTCGAGTCGCTCTACGTGTTCCGAACCGCCGACGACGTTGACGCCGGAACCGCTGCGATCGCGCCAGTCCATCTCGCCAAACACTTGGCCGCCAATGACATTGGCAAGAGCCTGGTGAGTTACCAGAAGAATATTGAGACGATCCTGCTGCCCCAAGGCAGCGACCTTCCCGGGCTATACGGCCGCGCGATCGTTGCGATGTCTGGACATTTACCCGCCACAAAGAAGTTCTCGGTGCAGGACGGGTCTAAGCGTATTTGCCTGACCTACAACGATATTGAGCCCTACTCCGCGGACCTTCTGGTCACCCTTCTCGCCACCTAGGACACGCACCGTGCCACAAATCACTCCAGTGACGCTCGCCGACGAGCTTCGAGACGCCTACCTGCGATACTTCGACACCGCCTTCTGGCTCGATGACGAATCCGTCATGCGCGATCGCCGGGCACTACTCGAACAGAACCAGGCATTGGTCGGCCAGATCATGATCGAACCGGTGATCCCGTACGCGAACACTCAACGCCTTCTCGACGTCGCCAACCAGTCCGGCATCTCCGAGAAGGCCGCGCGCGATGTCGGCACGGCGCTATTTCCCGACGTCTCGCCCGACAGCCTCAAACTCCGCGAGCATCAGGCGCAATCCGTCTTGCGTCACTTCCAGAACGGCTCGGCCTCAGGCCGCAACGTCATCGTCACCTCAGGTACGGGCTCCGGCAAGACTGAGGCTTTCCTACTCCCGCTATTGCTGCGCCTGGTCAACGAGAGCGAGGCTTGGCAATCGCAGCATCAAGCACATTGGTGGTGGGCGACACCAAATTCGCCGTGGCAACCCATGCGTCACCCCGAGACCCGAGCGCCCGGCATGCGGGCAATGATCCTCTATCCGACCAACGCTTTGGTCGAAGACCAGATGACGCGTCTGCGCCGCGCTATTCGGCACCTGCGCGACGTCCGTCCGGACAAGCCGATTTGGTTTGGCCGCTACACCGGCAGCAGCCTCGGAACCAAGAGGAAGCCGTCCTCGGCGGCTGTCGGTCGCGAGATCGGCGCCGAATTACGGCAATACGAAAAGGAATACGTCGACCTGCAGGCCTCCCGGGCTGCCGGACGCACCGACATCGACCTGAGTCAATTCACCAATCCCCGGTCCGGCGAGATGATCACGCGTTGGGACATGATCGGACATGCGCCGGACGTACTCGTCACCAACTACTCAATGCTCAACACGACAATGATGAGGCACTTCGAAGATCCGATCTTCGAGCAGACGGCGACGTGGCTGAAAAGCGATCCCGCACACGTGTTCACCATGGTTGTCGACGAACTGCATCTCTACCGCGGGACACAAGGCAGTGAGGTCGCAATGATCGTGCGCGCCTTATTGCGACGACTCGGTCTCTCGCCGCAAGACCCGCAGCTGCGGGTGATCGCCACCTCGGCTTCGCTCACCAAAAGCCAAAGCGGACTGAACTATTTGGAACAGTTCTTCGGGGTGGAGCGCAGTACGTTTAGTATTCAGTCTGGCACGCAATTGCCCATTGCTGCGTCCAAAGGCATCACCGTCGAGGACGTGCGCCAAGGCCGTCTCGATTCCGCGGCCCTATCGCACGTACTCACCGCGGCCTGCCGTGATCCAGAGGAAAACCGGATCCGCGCGACGTCGGTCGATGACATCGCGACGCGCGTGTTTCCTGGCTCGCCGGAGGGCCGGGACCTCACTGAGTCACTTCTCCAACAGTTGGCCGACTCTGCTCCCACCCCCGCGTCGATACCGTTGCGCGGTCACGTCTTTGTTCGCAACCCGCGCGGCATTTGGGCATGCACTAACCCGCAGTGCCCCGGCGTTGCATCCGGGGGCCCCGACCGGAAGATAGGACGGCTTTACAACACCCCGTTGAGCGCGTGCGCGTCCTGCGGTTGTCGAGTACTGGAGCTGCTCTACTGCTACGAATGTGGCGATCTCAGCCTGGGAGGGTTCGTCGTCGCCCGCCAAGGCAATGAGGTCATGCTGGCCCCTGGGCCCGTCACCGAAAAACAGAGCGGAAAGCTCGTCTTCCTGCGCCCTGCGAAGGACTTCCTGTGGTACCGACCAGGTGTGCCCGACGACAGCCCAGGTCCCTGGACGAAGGATGGGGTGA
>NZ_JBYCLA010000588.1:0-7643 GCF_057473665.1 Mycobacterium sp. TH-M25 | reverse complement strand
CTCCGCATCGTCGTCGGCGCGCACCCCATGGCGCCGCTCCTCCGCGTCGCCAGACTCCGCATCGTCGTCGGCGCGCACCCCATGGCGCCGCTCCTCCGCGTCGCCAGACTCCGCATCGTCGTCGGCGCGACGACCGACGGTGTCGAAATCGAAACCGAGCGCCGACAGCGTGACCAGCAGGATAGCCCCACCGACGACCGAGGGGTCGGCGACGTTGAACACCGGCCACCACCCGATCGACAAAAAGTCCACGACATGCCCACGCAGCGGACCGGGTGCGCGGAAGAAGCGATCGACGAGGTTGCCCGTGGCGCCGCCCAGGATCATCCCGAGGCCGATGGCCCATCCCGTCGACACCAGCCGTCGGCCCATCCAGATGATGCCGACCACCACCGCGCTGGCGATCAGGGTCAGCATCCAGGTGTAACCGGTCGCCATGGAGAATGCGGCCCCGGAGTTACGGACCAACGTCCAGGTCACGGTGTCGCCGATGAGCGGCACCGACTGGCCGGGGGTCAGCAGCTTGACCGCGAGCACCTTGGTCACGATGTCCAGCGCCAGAACGACGGCGGCGACCGACAGCAACAGCGGCAGGCGACGGCGCGGCTTGGCCTCGGCTTCTTCTGCCTTGTCCGCCGCGGTCACCGGATCCGCCGATCCCGCTGGTTGGTCCGTCACGCCTCCATCATCCACTAGTCTGCCGGCGCCGATCCGCAGCGCCTGCCGATGCGGGATGATTTCGCCATGAGCCGCGTGACCGTCATCGCCACCGGCGGGACCATCGCCAGCAGAGCAGCGCCCGACGGGGTGCAGCGTCCGGTGCACCGCGGCGCGGATCTCGCCGCCGGCCTCGACGTCGACGTGATCGATGTAATGGCCAAAGACAGCTCGCAGATGACCCCGGCCGACTGGGACGTGATCGGCGCGGCGGTCCGGTCCGCCGCCGATGGCGGTGCCCGCGGCGTGGTCGTGACGCACGGCACCGACACCCTCGAGGAGACGGCGCTGTGGCTGGACCTCACCTACGCCGGCGCCGCCCCGCTGGTGATCACCGGTGCGATGCGCGGTGCGGACGCCCCCGATGCGGACGGACCGGCCAATCTGCGCGACGCGGTGACGGTGGCCGCCGCCCCCGACGCGCGCGACATCGGCGTCCTGGTGTCCTTTGCGGGTCAGATTCTGCGACCGTCCGGCCTGCACAAGGTGGCCCGGGGCATCGGCTTCGCCGGCGAGCTTGTTGGCGTCGTCAACAGCGAAGTAACACTGGTGCGCAGGAAGATTCAGCCTTACCTGGGCGAGTTGATCGCGGCCAGCGCCCCACGCGTCGACATCGTCGCGACCTATGCCGGCGGCGACGCGATCGCGATCGACGCGTTGGTGGCTGCGGGGGCCCGCGGCATCGTGCTCGAGGCTATGGGATCGGGCAACGTTCCCGAGGCCGTGATCGCCCGGGTGCAACAGCACTGCCGCGACGGTGTCACGGTCGCGGTGTCGACCCGGGTGGTCGGCGGCGGGGTCAGCCCGGGCTACGGCCCTGGCCGCGACCTGGTCGACGCCGGGGCTGTGATGGTGCCGGTGCTGCCGCCGAGCCAGGCCAGGGTGCTCACAATGGCGGCGCTGGCCGCGGGGCTATCCGTGGGAGACGTCGTCGAGCGGGGGCTCTGATGCCACGTCCGCGAGGTAGTCAGCCCAGTCGAGGCTGTCGATCGGGTTCGCCGCAGCGATGTCGTCGGTGTCGGAGGCGAAGGTGCGCGCCGGGCCCGGGCCGCTGCCACGGGTTTCGAATCGGACGGTGACCACGCCGTGCCCGGCGCCCTGCACCCAGCCGTGACCCAGCTCGCGGTGCGCGACGTCATCGCCGATTCGCCACCCCGTAGTGGCGGTCACGGGCGGGACGACCGCGGCGTCCCGCTCCGGCGGTGGACCGTCCAGGTCGGTGTCGGACATGGTCAGCTCCAGGTCCGGGAACAGCGAGTCCTGCCGCACGTCGGTCAAACCCGAAAAGCCCACGCCAAGAAGCCGAATCGGACCGACCTCGCGCGGGTCCAGAAGTAGCCGACGAGCCATGGTGGTCAGCGCTGCGGCCTCGGTGGTGGCGTAAGGCAGTGTCGCCGACCGGGTCAGCGTGCTCATGTCCGCCTTCTTCAACTTGACCGTGACGGTCCGCGCGCCGCGGCCGTCTCGGCACAGCCGTTGATGGGCATGCTCGGCGATCGGGGCGATTGCCTCACGTAGCTCCTCGAGCGTGGTCAGGTCGGCTGCGAAGGTGGACTCGGCACTGATCTGCTTGGCTTCTGCTCGTTCGGCCACCGGGCGGTCGTCGAGCCCGCGCGCGAGCCGGTGCAATGCGGGCCCGATCGTGGCACCCAGGATGCTGGCCACCTCGGCTTCGCTCAGCGCGGCCAACTCACCGATGGTCTCGATACCCAGTCGATGTAGCTTTTCGTCGGCGACCGGCCCGATGCCCCAGAGCTTGCGCACCGCGAGACCATCGAGCAGCCGCTCCTCGTCGGCGCGCCGGATGACCGCGATGCCATCGGGTTTCGCCAAACCGGAGGCGATCTTGGCGATCTGCTTGCCCGATCCGGCGCCGACCGAAGCGATCAGCCCGGTCTCCTCGTGCACCCGTCGCCGCAATTGCGCGCAAAAGTCTTCCACTTCCGTCGCCGTTGCACCGGCTAATTCGGTCGGCTCGCCGAAGGCTTCGTCGAATGACAACTGCTCGACGACGGGAATCAGCCCGCGCACCATGTGGAACACCCGCCGGCTGGCCACGCTGTACACCGCTCCGCGCGGCGGCAGCACCACCGCCGTCACGCCGATCAACCGGCGCGCCTGATGCATCGGCATCGCCGAGCGCGCGCCGAACACCCGCGATTCGTAGCTGGCGCCGGCCACGACCCCGCGACCGCCCCGCCCGCCGACCAGCACCGGCCGGCCTCGCAGGGTGGGCCGGGTCAGCTGCTCGACGGACGCGAAGAACGCGTCCATGTCGAGGTGCAGCACCCAGCGGGAATCCACGATCACCGATGTTATTGCGCGGCGGACATGTGAACGCCACCGACGAGAGTGCAACTACCGATCCGGCTACTCGAGAAACGCCTCGATAGGAGCACTTTCGCTGCGTCACACCTGCCAGCCGCGGGTGCGTAGCGCCTCACGGACGCGGGCTATGACGACGTCGGGGCGATACCGCAGCAGATCGGCGCTCACTCGGATCAGGATCCATCCCCGACGCTGTAGCTCCGCGGTGCGGTCGATGTCGTTCGTGCGGATACGCGAATCCGTCCAGTGCTGCGAACCGTCGTATTCGATGCCAACTTTGACTTGCGGCCACCCCATATCGATGCGGGCCAGTACACGACCCCAGTCGTCGAGCACCTCAATCTGTGTTTCCGGTCGTGGTAGCCCCGCCGCGACCACCAGCAACCTGGTCCTGGACTCCTGCGGCGATTCGGCACCGGCATCGACGAGCGGCAACATCCGACGCAACTGCCTGATACCTCGAGCACCGCGGTGATGGTCGGCCACCGCCGCGACATCGGCGGCCGTCACTCCGGTGGCCCGAGCCAACGCGTCCACGCGGATGACGGCCTTCTGCAGCCCGGGCCGCCGACCGAGGTCGAACGCGGTACGGGCGGGCGACGTCACGGGGATGGCGTTGACGGTCACCGTCTCACCGGTAAGCAGCGTCTCGTTGCGGGTGATGATCAGCGGCGGCGGACGTTTCCGGTCGCAGATCAGCTCGGCGGGAGCTCGCGCGTCGACCCACTTGGCGCCGAGCAAAGCAGCCGCGGAGTTGCCCGCTACGACGGCCTGTCGGCCCGACCAGAGCCATGCGGCGAGAGCCCGGCTTTCCGCGCTCAGCTCGGGCCCGCGGCGCAGGTATACGTTGCGGTAGACGCGCGTGCAGGACAGCCGAAGCTCGTGCTCGGACAGCGTTCCCGCACGCAATGCTTCAGTTCCCACGAACGGTGATTCCACGACTCGTCCTTGTCAACGACCCATCCTCAACGAGAGTGCATCCATCGACACCGTTACTCGGAAAGCAGCGCGGTAAAAGCACTTTCGAATTCACAGGATAGGCAGATTCGCCCGTGCACCGGCTCCCCCATCCACAGCCACTGGGCCCGGTTTCCCACCGATCTCAAGCCCGGACCAGCGACACCCGCACGCCGTCACCGATCTCCACGGCGGCAGAACCTGGTTCACCGAACCAGAAGCTGGTGGCCAGGATTTCCCCGGCGATCAGGTCGCGGTGCGCCGCTGCCCACTCGACGCGCTCGGCCGGCACCGACATCACCACGCTGATCCGATCGGACACATCGAGGCCGGCAGACTTGCGCAGCTCCTGCAGTTCGCGGATGCGGTCCTTGGCCCAGCCCTCGGCCTCGAGCTCGGGGGTCACGGTGGCGTCCAAGACCACCAGTCCCGCTCCGCCCGGCAGCGGCGCGGTGTACTCCGGGTCGGCCGCGACTAGTCGCGAGCTGTACTCCTCGGGCTGCAGCACCACCGGGCCGGCGGTCAGCGTGCCGTCTTGGTTGACGACGCCCTCGCCCGCCTTGACCGCCTTGATCGCGGCCTGGACGTCTTTGCCCAGCCGCGGGCCGGCGGCCTTGGCGTTGACCGTCAGCTCGAAGCGCCCGTAGCCCGCGATGTCGTCGGTGAGCTCGACCGCCTTGACGTTGAGCTCGTCGGCGATCAGATCGGTGAACGGCGCGAGCCGCTCCGGATTCTCCACCGCCACAGTCAGTTTCGGCAGCGGTAGCCGCACCCGCAGCTTCTTTGCTTTACGCAGCGACGACGCCACCGAGCAGACCTCGCGAACCTGGTCCATCGCGTCAACCAATGCGGCGTCCGCCGGCAGTTGATCAGGCGCCGGCCAATCGGACAGGTGCACCGAACGCTCGCCGGTAATCCCGCGCCAGATGATCTCGGTCGTCATCGGCAGCAGCGGCGCCGCGAGCCGTGCCGTCACCTCCAGCACCGTGTGCAGGGTGTCGATCGCGTCGGGGTCTTCCTCCCAGAACCGCGAACGCGACCGTCGCACATACCAGTTCGTCAATGCCTCGGTGAACTGACGCAACTGCTCGCAGGCCCCCGAGATGTCGCAGCCGTCCAACGCCTTCGTCAAGTCGTCACGCAGTACCGCCAACTTGGCCAGGATGTAGCGATCCAGGACGTGGCGCGAATCCACGCGCCAGGTACCGACTTTCGGGTCATAGAGCGCCAGGAAGCTGTAGGCGTTCCAGAACGGCAACAGCACCTGGCGCACCCCGTCACGGATGCCCTGCTCGGTGACGATCAGATTGCCGCCGCGCAGAATCGGCGAGGCCATCAGGAACCAGCGCATCGCGTCGGAGCCGTCACGGTCGAAGACCTCGCTCACGTCGGGGTAGTTGCGCAGCGACTTGCTCATC
This sequence comes from Mycobacterium sp. TH-M25, assembly GCF_057473665.1. Taxonomy (NCBI): domain Bacteria; kingdom Bacillati; phylum Actinomycetota; class Actinomycetes; order Mycobacteriales; family Mycobacteriaceae; genus Mycobacterium; species Mycobacterium sp. TH-M25. The sequence goes on along the minus strand of NZ_JBYCLA010000588.1, from coordinate 2,223 downwards.
TTCGCACCGTCGCTGCCCAACACGATCCCGTGCGCGACACAGGTTTTGAACGCGGGCCGGTCGAACAACGCGGTGGCCAGCACATGCAAGGTGTAAAACCAGCCACGGGTCTGCCCGATGTACTCGACGATGAAGTCGCCCGGGTAATGGCTGTCGAACCAGTCGCGGTTCTCAAACGGGTAGTGCACCTGGGCATACGGCATCGAGCCGGAGTCGAACCACACGTCGAACACGTCCGGGATGCGCCGCATGGTCGACTGACCGGACGGGTCGTCGGGGTTGGGCCGGGTGAGCTCGTCGATGTAGGGCCGGTGCAGATTGTCCGGCCGAGTACCGAAGTCGCGCTCCAACTCGTCGAGGCTGCCGTAGACATCGATCCGCGGGTAGGCCGGATCATCGGAAACCCACACCGGAATCGGGGTTCCCCAGTAGCGATTTCGCGAGATCGACCAGTCGCGGGCACCCTGCAGCCACTTGCCGAACTGGCCGTCCTTGACGTGCTCGGGATACCAGGTGATCTGCTGGTTGAGTTCGACCATCCGGTCGCGGAAGTCGGTGACCTGGATGAACCACGATGACACCGCCCGGTAGATCAGCGGATTGCGGCATCGCCAGCAGTGCGGGTACGGGTGGTCGTAGGTCTCCTGCCGGATCAGCACCGCACCGTTGGCAGCGGCTGGTCCGGTGTGATTCTTGAGATCCCGGATGATCTGCGGGTTGGCGTCGAAGACGTGCTGGCCCCGGTAATCCGGCACGGTGACGTCGAATCGGCCTTTGGCGTCGACCGGTGTCACCGGCACGATGCCGACTTTGTCGGCGGTCGCCTTGTCGTCCTCGCCGTAAGCCGGTGCCAGATGCACGATCCCGGTGCCGTCATCGGTGGTGACGAAGTCGGCCTCCAGCACCTGAAAAGCGTTGGGAGAGTCCATGAAATACGGAAACGGCGGCCGATACCTGGTACCGACCAGCTCGCTGCCCCGGTAGCTGCCCAGTACGTCGGGCTCTTCGCCGAATTCCCTCGCGTAGGCGGCCAGTCGGGCCTCGGCAAGCACGACGCGGTGCTCGCCGGCCTGCACCTGCACATAGCTGACGTCGGGGTTGACGGCGACCGCCTGGTTCGACGGCAGGGTCCACGGCGTCGTGGTCCACACCAGCAGATGCGCGCCCGCCAAATTCCCGTCGGTGACGGCGAATCCGACCGTGAGGGCCGGATCCTGCCGGCTCTGGTAGACGTCGTCGTCCATCCGCAGCTCGTGGTTGGACAGTGGGGTTTCGTCACGCCAGCAGTACGGCAAGACCCGATAACCCTCGTAGGCCAATCCTTTGTCCCACAACTGTTTGAACGCCCAGATGACCGACTCCATGTAGGGCAGATCGAGTGTCTTGTAGTCGTGGTCGAAGTCGACCCAGCGGGCCTGGCGGGTGACGTAGGCACGCCATTCGTCGGTGTACCGCAATACCGATTCGCGGCAGGCGTCGTTGAAGGCGGCGATGCCCATCGCGTCGATCTGGGATTTGTCGGTGATGCCCAGCTGCCGCTCGACCTCGAGTTCGGCCGGCAGGCCGTGGGTGTCCCAGCCGAAGCGGCGTTCGACCTTGAAGCCACGCATGGTGCGGTAGCGCGGGACGATGTCCTTGACGTAGCCGGTGAGCAGGTGCCCGTAGTGCGGGAGACCGTTGGCGAAGGGCGGCCCGTCGTAGAAGACGTACTCAGGGGCGTCCGCACGACGTTCGATGCTGGCTCGGAATGTGTCGTCGCTCGCCCAGTAGTCGAGTACCTCGAGTTCGAGTGCCGGCAAATCGGGAGCGCCGGCCACCGGCTTCGGATAGGTGTTCTCGGTCACTGCGCGTCGTCTCCAAGTGCCGTCGTCTGGCACGGGGACGACGATGCGCTGATGCGCATGCGCCGCGGTACCACCCCGCTTGCCACACCTAGGCGTGGCCGCTCATCGCTGGGCTGTGACGGGCCTACCCGTTCGGCTCTACTGGGCCCGGCACTGCAGGTGCGGGCTGTTCTTCCGAAGGCTCCCCGGGGATGGCCGGATCGACGCCGCTGTCCTCATTCTACGGATCGGCGCAACCTGGCCGGACCCGGGATCTGACCGCAATCTCCGATGTCATGACGCTTCGCGGCCCCAACCCTGACGACGATCCACTGCCCGCACAGGAGTGGCGCCCCATCGAGCGCGCCCAGAAAAAGGTCGGCACCAACTCGATGCTGTC
>NZ_JBYCLA010000587.1:0-7007 GCF_057473665.1 Mycobacterium sp. TH-M25 | reverse complement strand
CATGGTGCTCGCGGGGGCTGCAGTCGCATTCGCGACGCCGGCCACGAGCTGGGCTGACCCGCCCGCGAACTGCGATCCCGGCCAATATTGGGACTCGTACAGCAACATCTGCCGCCCGCTCGGCCAGGGCCCGGCACTCAACTGCCCCCCGGGGCAATGGTGGGATCCCAATGGCAATGTCTGCCGAGAGCTGGGGCATACCGCTGCCGGCTGATTTCGGCGTGGCGGACCCGACGCCGACTGTGCAGCGTGCGTAGCGATCCACCGGGCTTCTGCCTACGTCCGTGACACAGTCGGCGGGCGCCGACAGTGCGCCCTGCCCATGTTGAGCCTCGCGGGCCGGGTCGTCGGCGGGCTACGCTTTCGACGTGACCGCTATCGAACAAAGCCGCCACCTGTCCACCGAAATCCCTGGCCCGGCATCGCTGGAGCTGACTAGACGTCGCGCTGCGGCGGTGTCGGCCGGGGTGGGCACGACCATGCCGGTGTTCGCCGCTCGGGCGGCGGGGGGCATCGTCGAAGACGTCGACGGCAACCGACTGATCGACCTCGGATCGGGCATCGCGGTCACCACCGTCGGCAGCTCCGCGCCGCGAGTGGTCCAGGCGGTGTCCGCGCAGGCCGCGGATTTCACCCACACCTGCTTCATGGTGACGCCGTACGAGGAGTACGTGGCCGTCGCCGAACAACTGAATCGGCTGGCCCCCGGTCCGGGCGCAAAACGTTCGGTGCTGTTCAACTCCGGCTCGGAGGCGGTGGAAAACGCCGTCAAGATCGCCCGCTCGTACACCAAAAAGTCCGCCGTGGTGGCTTTCGACCACGCGTACCACGGCCGCACCAACATGACGATGGCGCTGACCGCGAAGTCCATGCCGTACAAAAGCGGGTTCGGCCCGTTCGCGCCGGAGATCTACCGGGCGCCGATGTCCTATCCCTACCGCGACGGGCTGATCGACAAGGACATGGCCACCGACGGCGGACTCGCCGCCCGTCGCGCCATCGACATCATTGCCAAGCAGGTCGGCGCGGACAATCTGGCCGCGATCATCGTCGAGCCCATCCAGGGCGAAGGCGGTTTCATCGTCCCCGCCGAGGGATTCCTGCCGGCACTGCTGCGCTGGTGCCGGGACAACAACGTGGTGTTCATCGCCGACGAGGTGCAGAGCGGGATCGCCCGGACCGGGGCCATGTTCGCCTGCGAACACGAAGGCGTCCAACCCGACCTGGTCTGTATAGCCAAGGGCATCGCCGACGGCCTGCCGCTGTCTGCGGTGACCGGTCGCGCCGAGATCATGGACGCGCCGCACACCAGCGGCCTGGGTGGCACCTACGGCGGCAACCCGTTGGCCTGCGCGGCCGCGCTGGCCACCCTCGACACCATCGAAGCCGACGGGCTCATCGAACGAGCTCGCCAGATCGAGCGGCTGATGAAAGACCGTCTGCACGCGCTGCAGGCCGCCGATGATCGCATCGGCGACGTCCGAGGTCGTGGCGCCATGATTGCCGTCGAGTTCGTCAACCCCGACAACGCCGAGCCCGACGCCACGCTGACCAACGCACTAGCCACCGCAGCCCATGCGGCGGGCGTCATCGTGCTGACGGCGGGCACCTTCGGCAATGTCGTCCGATTTTTGCCTCCGCTGGCGATCAGCGACGAGTTACTCAGTGAGGGCCTTGACGTATTGGCCGGTCTGCTCGCCGGGCTCTAAGTGGCTTTGGCCCGCAGCGCAGCGCATGTCCGGCCATCAATCACACAGCGGCGCCAGAGCCCGGTCGCCCGGAATATAGTTACCTTTGCTAACGTAGTACTCATTAGGTGCAACGCCGCACCGATATGATTCCCAAATTCGCAAGTTGTGAGGTTCTGCTATGTCGGTCGAGACCCAGGAAGACCAACAACGTCGCGCGGCGGAGTTCGCCGCCAACGACCCCGAGTTCGCTGCAGCGCGACCTGATCCGCGGGTGGCCGCAACCATCGAGGCGGCCGGGACCCAACTGACTGCAGTGACCACGGCCGTACTGGAGGGCTACTCTGATCGGGCGGCGCTGGCCCAGCGCGCATTTGAGCTGGTCGAAGACCCCCAAACCGGGCGGACCACCGCCACACTGCTCCCCTGGTTCTCCCCCCTCACCTATGGCGAGCTGGCCGAACGGATCGACCACCTGTCCCGCGCGCTGACCGACGGCATGATCATCCGGGGTGACCGTGTCTGCGTGCTCGGATTCACCAGCGTCGACTACACCACCGTCGACATCACCCTGGGCCGCGTCGGCGCCATCTCGGTTCCCCTGCAGACCAGCGCAGCGATCACACAACTGCAGCCGATCGTGATGGAGACCGAGCCCACCCTGTTCGCGGCCAGCGTCGACTATCTCGCCGACGCCGTCGACGTGATCTTGGCCGCCGCCCACGCCGGCCACACCACACGACGACTGGTCGTTTTCGACTACCGCCACGACATCGACGACAACCGCGAGGCCCTGCAAACCGCCCACGAGCGGCTCGCCGACCTCGGCCTGACCGTCGAAGTCCTCGACGACGTACGTGAGCGCGGCGCGAATCTACCTGTGGCGCAGGCCATCGCAGATGGCGACGAAGACCCGCTGGCCGTGCTGATCTACACCTCGGGCAGCACCGGAGCCCCCAAGGGCGCGATGTACCCGCAAAGCAACGCCGCCAAGATGTGGAACCGCTCGACCAAGAACTGGTTCGGGCCCAGCGCCGCGTCGATCACCCTCAATTTCATGCCGATGAGCCACGTGATGGGCCGCGGCACCCTCTACGGCACCCTCGGCAACGGCGGCACCGCCTACTTCGCCGCCAAGAGCGACCTGTCCACGCTGCTCGAGGATCTGCGTTTGGTACGTCCCACCGAGATGAACTTCGTGCCACGCATCTGGGAGATGCTCTACAGCGAATACCAGAGCGAAGTCGGCCGGCGGACCGCCGCAGGAGTAAAGCAGGACACCGCGCAAGCGCAGGTGCTGACCGAGCTGCGCGACGAGCTGCTCGGCGGGCGCTTCATCTTCGCCATGACCGGCTCGGCGCCTATCTCGCCTGAACTGCGGAGATGGGTCGAATCGCTACTCGGGATCCATCTGGTGGACGGCTACGGCTCCACCGAGGCCGGAATGGTATTGCTCGACGGTGAGGTCCAGCGTCCACCGGTGCAGGACTACAAGCTGGTCGACGTCCCCGAACTCGGCTACTTCGCCACCGACCGGCCCTATCCACGGGGCGAACTGCTGCTCAAAACACCCAACATGTTCCCCGGCTACTACAAGCGGGCCGAAACCAGCGCGGGCGTGTTCGACGAGGACGGCTACTACCGCACCGGTGACGTCTTCGCCGAGACCTCCCCGGACCACCTGGTCTACGTGGACCGCCGCAACAACGTGCTGAAACTGGCGCAGGGTGAGTTCGTCACGCTGGCCAAGCTGGAAGCCGAGTTTGGCAACAGCCCGCTGATCCGCCAGATCTATGTCTACGGAAACAGCGCGCAGCCTTACCTTTTGGCGGTCGTGGTGCCGAGCGACGAGACCGCGTCGAAGTCGGAAATCGCCGAGTCGTTGCAGACCGTCGCCCGCCAGGCGAGCCTGCAGTCCTATGAGGTGCCGCGCGACTTCATCATCGAGACCACGCCGTTCAGCCTGGAGAACGGTCTGCTGACCGGTATCCGCAAGCTGGCGTGGCCCAAGCTCAAGCAGCACTACGGCGAGCGCCTCGAACAGCTGTATGCCGACTTGGCCGAAGGCCAGGCCAACGAACTCTCCGAGCTGCGTCGCAGCGGCGCCCACGCCCCGGTGCTGCAGACCGTCAGCCGTGCGGCGGCGGCGATGCTCGGCGCCGCCAAATCTGATCTGACGGTCGACGCGCATTTCACCGACTTGGGCGGTGACTCGTTGTCGGCGCTGACATTCGGCAACCTGCTGCGCGAAATCTTCGATGTGGACGTACCGGTCGGCGTGATCGTCAGCCCGGCCAACGATTTGCAGGCCATCGCCACCTACATCGAGGGTGAACGACGCGGCAGCAAGCGGCCGAGCTTCGCATCGGTGCATGGCCGGGACGCGACCGAGGTGCCTGCCTCCGACCTGACGTTGGACAAGTTCGTCGACGAGGCCACCCTGGCTGCGGCTCCCAACCTGCCAAAGGCTGACCGCGAGGTTCGGACCGTGCTGTTGACCGGCGCGACCGGATTCCTGGGCCGCTATCTGGCGCTGGAATGGCTGGAGCGGATGGACCTCGTCGACGGCAAGGTCATTGCCTTGGTCAGGGCCAAGAGCGACGCGGAGGCACGTGCGCGGCTGGACTCGACGTTCGACAGCGGCGACCCGACGCTACTGGCGCATTACCGGACGTTGGCCGCCGACCACCTCGAGGTCATCGCCGGCGACAAGGGCGAGGCCAACCTCGGCCTGGCCGACGCGACCTGGCAGCGGCTGGCGGACACCGTCGATCTGATTGTCGACCCGGCCGCCCTGGTCAACCACGTGCTGCCCTACAGCGAGTTGTTCGGTCCCAACGCGGTGGGCACTGCCGAGCTGCTGCGGATCGCGCTGACGGCGAAGCTGAAGCCCTTCGCTTATGTGTCGACGATCGGTGTGGGTGATCAGATTGCGCCCGGCAGCTTCGTCGAAGACGCCGACATCCGGGTCGTGAGCGCCACCCGGGCGGTCAACGACGGCTACGCCAACGGCTACGGCAACAGCAAGTGGGCCGGCGAGGTCCTGCTACGTGAAGCCCACGACCTGTGCGGCCTGCCGGTCGCGGTGTTCCGCTGCGACATGATCCTGGCCGACACGACCTACGCGGGCCAGCTGAACCTGCCGGACATGTTCACCCGGCAGATGCTCAGCGTGGTCGCCACCGGGATCGCGCCGGCATCGTTCTACGAGCTCGACGCCGACGGCAACCGCCAACGCGCCCACTACGACGGGCTGCCAGTGGAATTCATCGCCGAAGCGATCTCGACTCTGGGCGCACAGGTGGTGGACGGATTCCAGACCTACCACGTGATGAACCCCTACGACGACGGCATCGGCTTCGACGAGTACGTCGACTGGCTGATCGACGCCGGCTACTCGATCCAGCGGATCGGCGACTACAGCGCCTGGCTGCAGCGATTCGAGATGACGCTGCGGACTCTGCCCGAGCGGCAACGCCAGTACTCGTTGTTGCCGCTGCTGCACAACTACCGGCAGCCGCAAACGCCGATCAACGGGTCGATGGCTCCGACCGACCGGTTCCGCGCCGCGGTGCAAGAAGCGAAAATCGGCCCGGACAAAGACATTCCGCATGTCACGCAGCCGGTGATCGTCAAATATGTCACCGATCTGCAACTGCTCGGACTGCTCTAAAGCGGTCGGGTCTGACGATCACGCCGTGCTCAGCAACTCCAGAATCGCGTAGCTGGCGATCTTCGCGCCCAGTGGGATAGCGGCCACGTCGACGACATAGAGCATCGCGGTCTCCTGCGGGGCGATGATCCGGCTGATGATCGTCTGGAACTCCACCACGGCCAGCGCCGCCATCAGCACCGGGTCCTTGGCCAGTTGCGGCATCGAGCCGTGCCCACCAACCCCGTAGAACACAATGTCGATCTGGTCGGTGCCCGACATCATCGGGCCACCGCAGGACGCCACCAAGCCAACCGGAGCCGGCGCGGTGTGCATGCCGATCAGGAAATCCGGTTTCGGCACGACTTTGTACAACCCGTCGTCGACCATGGCTTGAGCGCCGGCGATCAGTTCCTCGGCGGGCCGGCCGATGAGAACCGCGGTGCCCGACCACGTGTCGGTGGTCTGGGCCAGCACCCTTGCCATCCCCAGCATCCAGGTGACGTGCGCATCGTGACCGCACACGTGGGCGACCGGCGTCTGGGTACCGTCGTCGCGGGTGAGCCGTACGCACCGTGCTCGCGTAGTCCAAGCCGGCGGCTTCCTCGACGGGGGGTGCGTCCATGTCAGCGCGGTACATGACGGTCGGGCCGGCGCCGTTGGCCAGTACCGCCGCCACACCGGTGCCGCCGATCCCGATTGTCACCGCGAAACCCAAGTCGTTCAACGCCTGCGCGACAGTGCCCGCGGTGCGAGTCTCGGCGAAACCCAGCTCGGGATGGCGGTGAATGTCCTTGAACAGCGCGGTCAGACGCGCCGTGTCGGCCGCGACGAGAGCGTCGACCCGCTCTGCGATTTCCCGCTGCACGGGTTGTCTCCTTCACCTCGACTGGGCGTGTGACGGCACAGCGGTTGCCACGAATCAGCCTAATTCCCACGGCCGCGACCCGGCGCTCCGGCTTCCCGAGCTCGTCCGCCTACTCGAACAGTCCCGGCTGCCCCAAGCCGGTGGCTTGTGGGGGTGGCGTCAGCCCCAGGTGCGTCCACGCCTGCGGGGTTGCCACCCTGCCGCGCGGAGTGCGGGCGATCATGCCCGCCCGCACCAGGAACGGCTCGCACACTTCCTCGACGGTGGTGGCCTCTTCGCCGACCGCGACCGCCAGCGTCGACACCCCGACCGGGCCGCCGCCAAAGCTGCGGGTCAACGCCGACAACACAGCGCGGTCCAGCCGGTCGAGGCCGAGTTCGTCGACGTCGTAGACCGCTAGGGCAGACTTGGCCACGTCGCGGGTGATCACCCCGTCGGCGCGCACCTCGGCGAAGTCGCGGACGCGGCGCAGCAGCCGGTTGGCGATGCGCGGGGTGCCCCGCGAACGGCGGGCGATCTCCGCACCGGCGTCGGCGCCCAGTTCGATACCCAGAATGCCCGCCGATCGGGACAGCACTCGCTCCAATTCGGCCGGCTCGTAGAAGTCCATGTGCGCGGTGAACCCGAATCGATCGCGCAGCGGGCCGGTCAGCGCACCGGAGCGGGTGGTCGCACCGACCAAAGTGAACGGCGCCACTTCCAGCGGAATCGATGCTGCCCCAGGGCCTTTGCCGACCACCACGTCGACCCGAAAGTCCTCCATCGCCAGATACAGCATCTCCTCGGCCGGCCGGGCGAT
>NZ_JBYCLA010000586.1:0-7357 GCF_057473665.1 Mycobacterium sp. TH-M25 | reverse complement strand
GGCGCCGGAGATGTTCTCCGACGACGCCATCATCCGCCGGGCCTCGTCCTCGACGGTCTGGGCGTGCACGTCGAACCGGCCCGCCATCGCCCGCATCTGTTCCGGGTCGGTCATAAAGTGCGTAGCCACTATTTGTCTCCTTCTACTTGTCGATGAGTGGTTGGTCTGTCGAAAACGGACGTGTCGCTACCCCGCAGCCGCGGCGTTGGCAGCCTCAGTCATCGCATACGAGGTGGCGCTAGTTCCAAGGGTCGCCGCAAACTGCTCGTGGATCGCCGCGGCCTGTGCGCTGATCGTCTGGTAGAGCTGCGCGTGCATCGCGAACTGTGCCGCGGTGAGCGCCGAGACCGGATCTGCGGCCGCGGGAAGAACTCCCGTTGTCGGGCCGGCGATCGAAGCGTTAACCGAATTCACCGAGGCGCCGATCCTGTATAGATCACCAGCCGCCGAAGACAGAGCCTCAGGTTGTGTCGTGACGAATGCCATGTGCTTCCCTTTCCGTTTCGATATTTTCGGTTGACTGCGTTTCGCCCTGGCGCGTTCATCAGGACGCCCGGCTGGGTTCGAGAAGTGTGCGTGCGGCGGCCGGAAAGTCATGTCCGGCCGCACTGCCGACATCCTCGGCGGCCAGCTTCTGCAGCACCTGCACCAGCAGCTGCGCGCCTGGGTTGACCGTCCGACCGACCGGCGTGGTGACCGCGATGGTGCTCTTGACTGCGTTCAGCGGAACCGGCAGCGGGCACAGGGCCGGATCGTGCTGCGCTATCGACGCGGGAAGCAGTGCGACCAGATCGGACTCGAGCAACAGCTGCCGCATCGCCTCCAGCGAAGTGACCTCCACCCGATTCGCCGGCAGCGACAGGCCGTGCCGGCCGAAAAGGTGTTCGGCGTCCCGACGCATGCCGGCCTCCACGCCGGGGACGACCCATGGATACCCCTGGAGATCGGCGAACGCGACGGAGTGCCGAGCGGTGAGCGGATGTGACTTTCGGGTGAATATCCCGATTGGCTCGGTGTAGATCGGGATGCCCACCTCGGCTTCATTGGCGCTCCCTGCGCGCCAGCCGACGATCAGATCGACCTGTCCGGCGCACAACTCCAGCGAGAGCGCCCGGGGAGCACTCTCCCGGATTACCACGGTGAGCTGTGGGCGCTCCATCTTCAGCCTGGCGATTGCCCGCAGTAGCAGCACGTGCGCACCGCCCGCATCGGTACCGACCACCACGGTGCCGCGGTTGGCGTCGGCGAGTTCGGCGACGTGGCGGCCCGCCTGGGTGAGTTCAGTGAGGATAGCCCGGGCGTGCCGGGTGAAAGTCTCGCCGAAGATCGTCGGGGTCACCCCACGCGGACCGCGCTCGTACAACGACACTCCCAGGATCGCTTCCAGATCGCGCAGGGTTCTGGTGGCCACCGGTTGGGTGATGTGCAGCGCTTCCGCTGCGGCGATCACACTGCCGTGCTCGGTCAGGACGTCGACCAGGACGAGGTGACGAAGCTTCAGCCTGCCGTCCAACAACCGCAATCGGTCCATCAGGTTCCTCCGCCGTTCGATGTCGTACGCCATCCGTACTATTGCACGCATATCGAGCAGTATGGGATAGTTCACACACTGTGTCAATACGCGGTAGTCATCACAGCTCCAGCGGTTGCCCGCGCCGGGCGCCGACGGCGACCGCTCCCACCGGCCGGAAGGTTCCCCTATGATGACCAGTCAGCAGGGCGGCGCCGAGACCCGCTCGTCCTCCGGCGACTACGTGCAGTCACTCGCGCGTGGGCTGGCTGTGATCCGTGCGTTCAGCGACGAGGATCCGCGGCACACGGTCAGCACGATCGCCCAGCGCTGCAGCCTGTCGCGCCCGGCAGCGCGGCGCTTCCTGCTGACCCTGACGGAGCTGGGCTACATCAGCACCGACGGCACCCAATACTGGCTCACCCCGCAGGTGCTCGAGCTCGGGCGCAGTTACCTGTCCAGCCTGTCGCTCTCCGACCTGGCCCAGCCTCACCTGACGAAGCTGTCCGCCTCCCTCAACGAGTCGTCGTCGCTGACCATCCTGGACGGCTTTGACATCATCTATGTCGCGCGCGTCCAGGTTCGCCGGATCATGTCGATCACGATCGTCGTCGGCACCAGGTACGCCGCCTCTGCAACCGCCATGGGGCGTGTGCTGCTAGCGGGTTTACCGGCCTCTTCCCGGAAAGAGCGCCTCGCGGCCATGCCGTTGACGACATACACCAGCGGCTCGGTCGTCTCACCGGAAGATCTCGCTGCCGAGCTGGACCGGGTGAAAGCGCAGGGTTTCTGCGTCACCGATCACAGCGTCGACTACGGCCTGTACTCCGCGGCAGCTCCGGTCCGCGACAGCAAGCGCAACACCATCGCCGCGGTCAGCGTCTCTGTCCCGGTGACGACATTCTCGAAGTCGCAGTTCGCCAACGAACTACTGCCCCTAGTCATCTCGACCGCCGACCAGATCAGCGTCGACGTCCGACACACGGGGACATTGGCGTGGTACACGTGACGGAGGCTGTGCCCGCGACAACGTGTCGGCATCGACTGTGACTTGTTTCGTAGTGTTCCCGATGCGGATGGTCTCGTCCCGGTCGTCGCTCGCCGCGTGGCCTCACGCGTAATCCAAGCGCGCCGATGAATCCGATCGAGGCACGTTTAGGACGGACCACACAGTGCCGATCTCTATGCCAGCGTAGTGCGTCACCTACCATAACAGTTGTACCCAGCGGGGAGCAGGACCAGACCTACCTTGGATCGGCGGGCCCGAACGATCATGGCAGTGCAGCGAGACGACGACGGAGTTGACGAACCTATCGCGCCCTCCGGCGACTACGTGCAGTCACTGGCACGGGGATTGTCCGTCATCCGGGCGTTCAGCGACGAGAACCCGCGGCAGAACATCAGCGAGGTCGCGCGGCGTTGCGGTCTATCCCGGCCGGCGGCACGACGGTTCCTGCTCACTCTGGCCAAGTTGGGGTACATCGCCACGGACGGCTCGCTGTTCTGGCTGACCCCGCAGGTTCTCGAACTCGGGTGCAGCTATCTTTCTAGCCTATCGCTGCCCGACCTCGCGCAGCCGCACCTGACCGAACTGTCAGCGGCGATCAACGAATCGTCGTCGGTGGCGGTGCTGGACGGCTTCGAGATCGTCTACGTCGCGCGGGTGCAGGTCCGTCGCATCATGGCCGCGACCATCATGGTGGGAACCAGGCTGTCCGCACCGGCCACCGCGATGGGCCGGGTGCTGCTCGCGGGCCTGCCTGTCGCAGCACGAGAAGAGTGCCTACGCTCCGTGCCGCTGGTGTCTTTCTCCAGCGGAAGCCCCGTTTCCCGGGAGGAACTTGCGGCCGAGCTCCATCGAGTCGCGGACCAGGGTTTCTGCATCGTCGATCACAAGACTGACTTCGGACTGCGCTCGGTGGCCGCACCGATCCGGGGCCGACACAAAAAGACCATCGCCGCGGTCAGTGTTTCCGCGTCCACGATGACCTATTCGAGCGTCCAGGTCCATGACGAACTACTGCCTCAGGTTCTCACGACAGCCGAGAAAATCAGCACCGATATCGCACACACCCAGATGGGCCTGGTCAACCTCGACTAGGACGCCATTAGCGCAACGCCTCCGAAGTTCGTGCCGCCGCGTCGGCTACCAGCGGCACCAGGCGTTCGATCGGCACCGACTTCGCCGCTCCGGCCACGCAGATCGCCGCGACCGGACCGTCAGCACTGCGGATGGCGGCCGCCACGCTGGGCAGCTCTACGCCGACGAACTTTCGGGTCTGCGCCCCGCGGTCGATCGAGATTCCGTGCGCCTGCCGGATACGGGCCAATTCCCGGTGCAGGCCGGTCAGATTCCAGATCGCCCCGCCCTCGCCGCGCGGAAGCCGCTGAGTGAAGAGCGCATCGACATCCTCGGGTGGCAGCCATGCCAGCATCGCCCGCCCGCCGGTCGTCTGATAGGCGGGGTGCCTGCTCCCGACTTTCGACGGCAGTCTGGCGGCGAAACGACCACCGATCTTGTCGAGGAAAACCTCGTCGGGGCCCTGCAGGGCCGCCAAGTGCACCACCAGACCGGTACGCAGGTGCAGGCGATGCAGGTGTTCGGCGGTTGCCCGGCGGATCTCGCCGTGCAGACCGTCCTGGCCTCCCAATCCGAGAGCGCGCCGGCCCAGGCTGTACCGGGCTCCGTTGTATTCCAGCCACTGCAGCGAGACCAGTTGTCCGAGGATCCGGTGCGTGGTCGACCGCGGCAGGCCAGCGCGGTCCGCGATCTGGTCGAGGTTCAGTCGGGCTGTCGACCGTTGTTCGAACGTGTCGAGGATCAGGGTGACACGCTCAACCATCGATGGTGGGCTGAGCTCCTGACGCTCAGCGCTGACAGCCCTCGTCACGCCTTGAATTTACACCGGAATTCAGGGCTTCAGCGCATCGCCGGGAGTCACCTTGAAGTCCGGGATGCCGGAGATCGACATCGTGGCCTCATATGTCCGCCGATACCCGGTGGAACTGATCTTCCAGCCGTCGGCGGTGCGCCGGTACTCGTCGTGATAGAAGGCGGCGCCGACCAGCATGAGGTCGTAGTCGGCCATGATGACCCGGTCCTGCAGGTACCAAATGCCCGTGGCCGTGTCCGGGCCGGTCACGGTGATCTCGGGATGGGTGACCCGATGCTCGCTGAGTACGTTTCCCGGCAACGAGGAGCGCATGAAGTCCACCAGCGTCGCCCGGTCGCTGAACTTGTGCGCCGCTCCGATCGACGCACCGTAGTCGGCGGCGATGTCCTCGGTCAGCGTTTCGGTGAAGTCGTCCCAGTGTTTGGTGTCCAGCGCCCGCAAGTAGCGGTATTTCACCTGCTTGATCGCCTCGACTGCGGCAAAGACCTCGGCATCATTCATCCAGCCATTGCAGCACCGGATCCCGGCGGACAGCCCGAAATATCTCATCCAGTGAGATGCCAATGCCCAGCAGCCGGGGCGCGGGTGACGATGTCGGGATGGCAATTCTTTCTACTTATGGACCGTGGGCGGTGGTCGCCGGCGGGTCTGAGGGCGTCGGCGCCGAGTTCGCCCACCAGCTCGCCGCCGAAGGCCTCAATCTCGTCCTCGTCGCACGCAAGCCCGGGCCGCTGGAGCACACCGCAACCACCTGCCGTGGACTCGGTGTCGAAGTCCGCACGTTCGCGGCCGACCTGACCGACGCCGCAGCCGTCGACCGGCTGATCGAGTCGACCGCCGACCTCACCGTCGGCCTGCTGATCTACAACGCCGGGGCCAACACCTGCAGCGAGGAATTCCTCGACGGCGACCTGGTCGACTTCGCGAGCGTCATCAACCTGAACATCAACACCTTGATGAAGTTGGTCCAGCACTACGGCCGCGGCATGCGGGACCGCCGCCGCGGCGGGATCCTGATGGTGGGCTCGATGGCCGGCTACCTGGGCTCGACGCGGCACACCATCTACGGCGGGGTGAAGGCGTTCGGCCGGATCTTCGCCGAGGGCCTCTGGCTGGAGCTGCGCGAGCACATCGTGCACGTGCTGGAGCTGGTGCTGGGCGTGACGAGGACACCGGCGATGGAACGTGTGGGACTGAACTTCGACGTGCCGGGCATGAAGGTCGCCGAGCCGGCCGACGTCGCGCGCGAAGGCCTGGAGCAGTTGCCGAACGGGCCGGTGTTCATCGCCGGCGGCAATGGCGGCGACGTGGAACGGCGCAACAACCCGAATCGTGCCAAGGTGGTGCTGGGCACGCACCGCTTCATGCAGCAGCTGATCGGTCAGGGCTAGATGACCGTGCGCCTCGGACTCTCCACCCCGGTTGTCGTCCAGACACCGGGTATCGCGTCGGCGTGGGAGCAGGGTGCCGGCATCGACGACGTCGTTGCCGTCGCCAAGGTCGCCGACGAACTCGGGTTCGACTACCTGACCTGCTCCGAGCACGTCGCCGTCCCGGTCGACCAGGGCAACGGACGCGGCTTCGTCTACTGGGATCCGGCGGCGACGTTGTCTTTCCTGGCCGCTCAGACGTCGTCGATCAGGCTGACCACGTGCGTGCTGGTGCTGGGCTACCACCACCCCCTGGAGATCGCCAAACGCTACGGCACCCTGGACCGGATGAGCGGGGGCCGGGTGGTATTGGGCGTCGGGGTGGGCTCGATCGAGGACGAATTCGCCATGCTCGACTCATCCTGGGCGGACCGCGGGTCTCGCGCCGACGATGCGATCCGGGCTCTTCGGACATCACTGTCCAACCCGCGGCCGAGCTACGACGGCGAGTACTACCACTACCGCGACGTCATCGTCGAGCCATACGCGCTGCAGCCGCGCGTGCCGATCTGGATAGGCGGCCGATCCCGCCGATCGCTGCGGCGTGCCGTGGAGCTGTCCGACGGCTGGATGCCGTTCGGGCTGAGCGGAAATGAACTTTCGGAGATGCTCGCGACTGTGGACCTCCCGGGCGGCTTCGACGTCATCCTGGGCCCCGGCCCGATGGACCCGCTGGGCGACCCGGCCAAAACGACACGGCGCCTGGAGTCGCTGCGGGAGATCGGCGCGACGATCGTCAACTGCTCCATTAAGGCCGACTCCGTCGGCCACTACTGCGACCAACTCGGGGCGCTGCGCGCCCTGGCCGACAAGATCGAAGGGGAATCGTCGTGAGCATCGACCGGCTGGCCGAACTGGAGCGGCGCCTGGCCCGCGTCGAGGACGAACGCGCCATCGAGCGGATGCTCGCCTCCTACGGCCCGCTGGTGGACTCCGGCGACGCCGACGCGACCGCCGCGCTCTGGGCCGAGGACGGCAGCTACGAGGTCGAGGGCTGGTCGATGCGCAGTCGCGCGGAGGTCGCCGAGATGGTCCTCTCCGACGCGCACCAGAGGCTGATCGGCAGTGGCGCAACGCATTTCCTTGGCCCGGCGGTGGTGACGGTCGACGGCGACGAGGCCGTCGCGGTCTGCGAATCGGTGCTGGTGATCCGGCACGACAGGAAGTACGTCCTCGGGCGGGCCGGGGTGAACCATTTCCAGCTGCGGCGCATCGACGGGCGGTGGCAGATCACCCGCCGCGTCACCCGCACGCTCGACGGCAACGAGCGGGCTCGCGAACTGCTGTCGGCCGGGATTGCCGGCCTTCGACCGTAAGGAGACACCCATGCGTTTGGCAGGCAAGGTCGCGATTGTCACCGGCGGCGCCGGCGGGATCGGACGCGGCATCACCCGGGCGTTCGTCAAGGAGGGCGCCCAGGTCCTGGTCGTCGACATCAACGACGAAGCCGGACATGCACTGGCAGCCGAACTCGGTTCGGCGGTCCGCTATCTCGGCGCCGACATCTCCCAGCAGGCCAGCGC
>NZ_JBYCLA010000585.1:0-6741 GCF_057473665.1 Mycobacterium sp. TH-M25 | reverse complement strand
CGGCAACCGGCGGTCCCCAACCAGATCGATGATCCCGTGGCTTGGCATGTAGTCCTGCGTGCAGTGATTGCCGTAGACGCCGAACCGTTCGGGGAATCCGGAGCGCGCCATCGCGGCCGCATGGGTCAGCCCACCACCGCTGCGGTCGTCCACTCGCCGTTCGAGACTCGTGCTTCGGTCACGCGCCCCGTGGAGTCCAGGCCGACGAACAGCAGGCCGACGTTTCCGGATTCGTCGACGGCTACAACCGACGCTCGCCGGCCGTTGCCGACCACCGCGCTGTCATCGAGAACGGTGAACACCATGTCGCCGTTGCTGATCCGCGACCCTACGAGGCCACGCCCAGCGGCGAGGGACCGCTGTTCGCGCTTTCCCCAGCCGATCCATTTCCCGCCGTGCGCGAGATAGGCAATGGTTCCGACGACCAGCAGCGCCGCGCCGGCCAGGCCGATGGAGTGGTTTCCGGTCAGCTTTCCGGCGATGACGCCTATCAGCCCGCCCATCACGGCCAGTGAAACCCATGTCGGGAAGTCGTCGGTGTCGGTGATGCCCGCGATGTTGACGGTGTCGGTGGTCATGTCAGTTCTCGTTCCTTGTGCTTCACCAGCTACTGCAGCTGGCGGGCCTGGCTGACGGTCATGGTGTGCCAGTCGAAATCGAGGACCGGGTTGCCGTCGGTGTCAAGTACGCTCAATCGGCCGCGTTCCGGGGTTCCGGTGATCGCGAACGATCCGCCGACGGTGGCAGCGTGCTTGACGAGCGCGTCGTCGATGCGGGCCCGGTATTGGCCGATCCAGGCGTCGGGGGTGTAGGTGATCCACTCACCGGAGCGCAGGTCGCGCAGGTAGGTGCGAAGTTCAGTGTCCATGTGCTCCCTTTCCGTGAGCGCGTGTAAAACTTTGATACAACTACTGTATCTACGTTTTTGCTGTTGGCCAATTACGGCCTGTCACGTCCCTCACCGTCGATCGCCCCCCAATCGACAGGCGCGTCGATACCGTCCACCAGCCAGACCTTGTTGGCGCCCAGTGAGACCCTCAGCGCCAGCTGCATCACCGACCAGGTTTGGGTGGAAGCTGACGCCTTCACCGTCACCAGCACTTTTAGTTCGGTTCCCGGCGCGGGTTTGGCGGGCACCGGGGTATCTACCGCTGCTTTGACCTCCTGAATTTCCGCACCGGTGTAAGGACTATCGGAAATCGCCGACCCGGAGAACTTCGCCGAGACGTGCTGGCCCAGAGACGTGGCGCCGCCAGTCGATGTCAGGTAGGCGGTGACGAACTGGTCCAACGACTGCCGCAGCGAGCCTCGCGAATCGACAGGGCTGGTGTACTTGGTCGCCACCCGGAACGGCTTGGTGTCGGGGTTGACGATCGATGGCCAGGTCAGCATCTGGTAATCGCCGTCGTGGTCGAGAACCGTCACCATGTACCGGTTGATCTGCGCGCTGTTCGACTCCGGGGCCACGAAAGTCACCGCGAACGTCGCCTGCCACTGCGCCGCGTCGTAGCCCTGCCAGCGGACGATGTCGGACGGGTCGATGGAGCGCACCTCGAAGGGCACCGGTGACAGGTCGATCTTCTGTGACGCCGATGAACGCGCCAGCAGCACCGGCTGCGACGAGATTGATCCACCCATCCACAGCAGCAATGAGTTTCGTGCGAAGTTCTGCACCCGGGTCACCTCGGTGATCGCGGTGTAGATGTTCACCGGCTTGGGAAGCCGGGCCAGGATCATCGCGGTCATCGCGAACGTCATCACGGCCATCATCAGCGCCAGAGGCCCGCTGATTACCGCGAATACCAGCGCCCGTTCCCGCACGCGCGGCTTCCACTGCGACGGGTGCAGCAGCTTTCTCAGAGACGACGCCACAGCCGGACCCCGATCTTTCTCAGCGGTGAGCCGTGGTGGGGCCGCGCCGCGCCCGTGCCGAGTGCGCGGGCGCGCATACGGTAACCGCGCCTTACGGGGTGCATCGTCGCGTGGCGCGGATGCACCGGACCGGAGGTGGACAGAACGGAGATCCCACTGTGGGCATCATCGAGACGCTGATCGCCAGCCAACGCCGACCGGAGCACGAGGCGCTGCGCATCTCAGCGGCGTTGAAGAGTGCTATTCCGCAAGAGATTCAAGGACATGACGCCGCCGCGGCTGCAGCGGTAGCGGCGTGGGGTTCGGCAGCCGAGGCGGTCGTGGAGCGGGTGAACGCCGAGATCGCCGACGAGAAGATGCCACGCCGGGCTCCGGCACTGTCCGAACACCTCGAACAGTTCACTGACAGCGACGTCGAACCCGGCGACGGATTCGATGACGCACCTGATGTTCAGTCAGACACCCACCGCGTTGATCCCCGGTATCTGCTCGTCGAAGACGACGATCACGAAACTTCCCCACGTTTCCCCGGCCACGGCGGGACCGACCCAGGTGCAGGAGCCCGACCCTTACACGACCCTCCACGGAACGCCGATTCCGTCCAAGAAGCGCAAGAATCAGTGATCGTCGCCGGTGAACCAGCAGCCTGTTTGCGGGAGCACTCACACGAGGACGGAGACTTTCCCGGTATCGCCGATGGCGATGTCACCCAACCTGCCGATGACCCAGACCCCGACGACGCTGAGCCCGAAGGTTTTAACCACGAAAGCTCCGGTTCCGGCGAAGACCGTGCTGCGGATGAAGACGCAGAGTCCGATCAGCCGGCACCGCCTGCACGGTGGGAACGTGCCCGGTCGGCCTCCCCATGGGGCGACGCTGACGAAATCGAGCCGGAGTTTGACACCGGCGACGACAGCCCGGACGAAGACGACGAGGAAAGCGCCTGTCCCGCACCGTCGGATCAGGCCACTGCGCCGCCGGACGGCTACGACGAACCGGACCCGCAGCCGGGGGAGTCGGTGGCGGTGCGCCTGGGACGGGCGCTGTCGACAAGCGGTGTCGCCCGCCGCTTCGGCGGTCCCCACCAAAAGCTGAAGCTGTACGGAGTCGCCGCGGCCGCTCTGCTGCTCACCTTCCTCGTCGTCGTCTCGTTCACCTTGTCCGGGCGCGGTGAGCCGCCGCAGCCGGCCGGTCAGGTCGCCGACGCGCCGCCCCAGAGCGACGCGCCCCCGCCGGAGGCCCCCAAAGACTTGATCCTGGTTCCCGCCACCGTCTCGGCGTCGTGCGGCAACGACTCCGACGCCGTGGCCCCGTTCAGCAACGACCGCACCCGGGCATGGCGGTGCCAGCGGCTCAACGGCCTGGACCTCAACGTGCTCAACATGACGTTCTCGTGCCCGGTCGTGATCACCAGCATCACCGTGGTTCCCGGCTTCGCCTACGTCGCCCCCGACGGCCGCGACGAGTGGGTGCGCAACCGCGTGGCGTCGGCGGTGTCGTTCCGGATGGGCGGCGCGATCTATGAGATGAAGATGCCCAACCCCACCCGCACCGGCGTCACCCAGCAGTTCCCCAACGTCATCACCGAGGTGATGAGCATGACGATCACCGCCAGCATCCGCCCGACGGTGCAGAGCAAGGGCACTGACACATTCGGCTCCAAAGCCGACGAGGCGTCCAAGGTTGACGAGTTCTCCGCGATCTCGAAAATCGTCATCAAAGGCCACCCGGTCGACCCGGGCAGCGGCCTGTGCGGATCGGTGGGAGGCTGATATGAAATCCCTGCTGTGGTCTCTGACCACACCCCGCAGACTTCGGCGCAATACCGCAGCGGTGCTGGTGATGTGGACGGTGCTGGCGCTCGGGCACCATTCCGGGTTGCTCGATCGGGCCGAGCAACTGTGGAACGACGTTTCCCACCCCAGATACCGGCTCCCGGTTCAGGTTCCGTCTCACGCGCCATAGTGATCGCGCCGCACTCACTGGTTCCGCGATTTTCCGAACATCATGGCCGGAGCTTTCCCTTTTCCCCAGCGGTTCCACCGTCGAAAGGACATCCACGCCGTGTTCCATCCGCAAGCCAAGCAGTACCTCGAAACCGCGATCAAGGCGCTGCTCCACCGCAACTTCGTGGTGGCCGATCGCGACCTGCAGTACGCGGCGGAGGAATGGCCGGATCATTGCGACCTGCATCGCGCTCTGGCGTTCTCCCGACACAGCGCTGCCGGGGGACACACCGGCGCCGATGAAATCGCCCGAATTCGGGGATCGCTGGCCAGCTTCGACGAACTGGTCACCGCCATCGATCCCACACAGGTCGAGGAATGGTTCACGACCAACTGGCAGCTCCCGCTGGTTCCGCTGATCCTGCCGCTGGTGACTCGCGGCCAGGTGCGCGCCGCCTACGCCGCACAGCTGGTCGAGGCGGGGAAGTACGACGAGGCGCTTGCCGAGCTCGAGAGTGCCCGGCGTGAACGGGTCTCCCGCAGTGAGAACGCGAGCATCACGAACAAGGAGATCGCCGCGGTTGAGTGCGTGCTGTACTACCGCACGTCGCGCTGGGAGGATCTGATCACGGCTGGTTCGGCGTTGACCAACACGACGTCCACCGACGAACTGGAGCAGGCCTTGGCTGCGCTGGGAAACGCGTTCGGAGGGTCGGCACTGGCACATCTGGGGTCGCACGACGCCGCCCACACCAAACTGACATACGCAGTCGCATCCAACTTCAACGCGGTCTCGGCGTGGGCCAGCCTGGAGTTGGGACTGTCCCACCGCACCGCCGGCAACGAGGATGACGCGCAAAAGGCGCTTGCCTCGGGTATGCAGTACGCGACGCTTCCCGAGCTGCAGGAGGCGATCCGCAACAAGAACATCAAGATGCGGATATCGACAACCGACGTGATCGCCGCGCGCACCAGCTACTGGGATGCCGACAGCGAGCCCGACATCGCCGATTTCCAGCGTCAGTCCTCGCAGGGGGAGCGCAAGGTGATGCTCGACACGGCGCAGGCCGAGTTGGACGCGATTGACGGCATGGACGAGATCAAAGAGCAGATGCTGATGCTCTCGAATGAGATCGCGTTCGAAAACGAGAAGCGCCGCCGGGGCATGCAGGTCAATGCCAAGACCCGCCACATCATCTTCAAGGGTCCGCCGGGGACGGGCAAGACAACCATTGCCAACCTGATCGCGCGAATGTTCTACGGACTCGGTGTGATTCGGAGCAACACCCTCGTGCCGGCCAACCGCGCGACACTGGTCGCGGAGTTCGAGGGGCAGTCCGGTCCGAAGACCATCGCCAAACTCAACGAGGCCCGTGGCGGGTGCATATTCATCGACGAGGCATACGAGTTGGTGCAGGACCGCCCCGGCCACAAGGATGCGTTCGGCTCGGAAGCGCTGACTGCGCTGCTGGAGTACATGGACAACCATCGTGACGACGTGCTGGTGATCATCGCCGGCTACGAGGCGCCGATCGAACGGTTCCTGGGCGAGAACCCCGGACTCAAGTCGCGCTTCGCCTACTCTTTGTCGTTCACCACCTACAGTCCGGACGAAATGTGGCGCATCCTCAACGGCATGGCCAAGAAAGAGGGCCGCACTGTCGATCCGGCTGTCGAGGAGAAGTTCAAGAAGATCATCGAGGTGATGTGGGGGACCGATCAGCGCGGGGATCGGGTGCTCGACGTCCCCGGCACCGGTCGCTTCGCACGCAACGTGTTCGAGCAGGCGCAGGGCCTGGCGTCACGGCGGCTGATGAGTGGCGGGACGGACCTGTCGGCATTGACCGACGAGGAGTTCCAGCAGTTGTCCGCCGAGGACATCGTCGGCGCTGCAGCCAAGATCCTCAAGGGGTTCGGCATCATGCATGTGGCATGAGAGGAATCCGCTGCCTTCGCCTACTTCGGCTCATCTACCGCGCACACCCGCAACTGAGTGAACTCCGGCCATTTCACCGCCAAGATTCACCCGATGGCCATCCCGCGTCGGTACAGACGAACGGCTACTTGCACCACCGCCGAGGACGTGAACGCTGAACGCGGCAAAACGCACCAGCCGAGGCCATCACGAGTTGATTCACGTAGCGGGATTATTCGCCAGCGACAACGCGTAGATCGATGCCGGGGAACCGCTGCCGCCCACGTTGATGAAGCCACCGGCAACGATCCAGAAGTCGCGTGCCGGCAACTGGTCAAGGTTTGCGAGAACCTCCAAACTGAGACGATGCTCTTGGTAGAGAAGTTTCGAGACAGCGAAGTCTTCGTCGGTTCCGACGTCTGGACTGAAAGCGTCCGTTCCCAGCGCGCCACGGTGACCCAACGCGTCATGGTCAAGGAGCCACTGCACTGCCTGCAGTGAGAAACCCGGGTGGCGTGGCTCGCCATTCGCGTCGAGGTTCGCGTAACGATTTGTTGGCCAGCGCTTGTGCCATCCTGTGTTGAGCAGGATCGCGCACTGCGTGGGGAATTCGCCGTTGGCCGCCACCCATTCTTCTAGGTCAGCGACGCTGACTGCGTATCGGTCGTCGTCCTGTGCCTGGCGCTGGATGTCGATTGTCACCCCGGGCAGAAAGAAGTCCTCAGGGTCGAGCTCGTGAGCCGCCGCAGCGTCAGCGTTGAAGTGACTGGGTGCACCCCAGTGGGTTCCGGTATGTTCGCCGACCGAGATGTAGTTGAGTTCGTAGCCGTCGTCGGCGATGCTGGCGACCTGTTTGAGCTGGTATTCCGGGTCGCCCGGGTAGTTGCATATCCGTCCGGGTGCCCAAGTGTGAGACAAGCTGACAACTTTGACACCATCGATTCCCGGGAATCGATCGAACATGTCTGACCTACCTTCTTTCCAGGGCGAAGCTCGCGGCGATACTCA
>NZ_JBYCLA010000584.1:0-6268 GCF_057473665.1 Mycobacterium sp. TH-M25 | reverse complement strand
TTTCCTGTCTGAGCTCAAGGACATCATCGAGCGGTCTGTCGACGCCGGCCAGCCCTGCGGCATGGTCGAGCACTGGGCGCCCGCACCGGCCGATGGCGAACCAAACCCGTTGTGCAACGGTGTTGTCGAGGCGATCTGGCCGGTAGACCCGCTGGCCGGCCGCCGCGCCGACGTGCGGCGCGGCGCCGAACGGGTCGCCGCCGCGATGGCGGCAGACGCATTCACCGCGACACACGATGTCGAAGGCTGGACCGCCGACGTCGACGCGCTGCTGCGGGAGCGGGTCCAGGTCGCGGAACCGCCCGCGTTCGCGCTGCCCAGCGGACTGTCCGTCAGCAGCCTGGTCGACCTGGCCCGCGACCCGGACCACGCCGCGCAGCGCTTGGCCCGTCGACTACCGACACGACCGGAGCCGCACGCATTGCTGGGCAATGCCTTTCACGACTGGGTGGAGCGCTTCTACGGTGCCGAGCGACTGTTCGATCTCGCAGACCTGCCCGGTGCGGCCGACGGTGACGCGGCCCAGCGTGACGCCGACGAACTCGCCGCGCTGCAGGAGGCATTCCTGGCCTCGCCGTGGGCCGCGCGCACACCAATCGCCGTCGAGGTGCCGTTCGAGATGGCCATTGGCGGCACTGTGGTTCGCGGCCGCATCGACGCGGTCTTCGCCGACCCCGACGGCGGCGCGACCGTCGTCGACTGGAAGACCGGCGAGCCACCGCACGGCTCAGCTGCGGCCCGGCATGCCGCCCTCCAGCTCGGCGTCTACCGGATCGCGTGGGCCGCACTCAGCGGTTGTCAGGAATCGCTGGTGCGTACTGCTTTTCACTATGTTCGGACCGGGCGCACCGTGGTGCCGGATGCGCTGCCGGAATCCGCTGAGCTGGCCGACCTGCTCGCCCGTTAGGAGTTGCGGGCGACCTTGAGTGCAGTGGTGATCATCGGAATCTGCAGCGGCAGCCGGGCCAGGGCGAAGATCCGCATCGGCAACGGCTTATCCCACCACAACCGGACCATGTTCAGGTTGCCCGGGAACACAGCGAGAAACAACGCGGCGGCGGACAGCGCAGCCAACCTGCGGGTACGCAGCGGCAGCAGCAGAGCTCCGATGACGATCTCGGCGACGCCGGATGCATAGGTGTAGAACCGTGGGCTGCCGGGCAGTTCAACGGGGATGATGCCGTCGAACTGCTTCGGGGCCACGAAGTGCAGGGTGCCGACGCCGAGCAACAGCGCTGCGATGCGGTAGGCGGACGTGCGGTCGGCGTCCCGGTGCGGACTCGATGTGGTGGCGGTCATGGTTACATTGTGTCGTGCGTCCGGACGAGCCGATGAGCCGTGGTCAAAATTAGCCGTCGGCGACGCGATCTCGACGAGACGTTGACCGGGAAACCCAGCTATGCGCTGGTCGACGTTGTGCGAGTCCCGCAGCGGCATGTCAGCCCCATCCGGGCTATCGGGCGCCGAGTCGTGATCGCGCTTCTCGGGTTGTTTGTCGCTGTAATCATCGTCTACCTCGATCGTGACGGTTACGTCGACGTGCGGCACGCTCGGTTGTCGTTCCTTGACTGCGCGTACTACGCAACGGTGTCGTTGACGACCACGGGATACGGCGACATCACGCCGTACACCGAATCCGCGCGCTTGGTCAACGTCCTGCTCATCACGCCGCTGCGGATCGTGTTCCTGATTGTTCTGGTGGGTACGACGTTTGAGGTCCTCACCGAGCGATCCCGACAAGCCTGGAAAATCCAGCATTGGAGGACCAAAATGCGCGGCCACACCGTCGTCATCGGGTATGGCACCAAAGGTAGGACTGCGACAGCTTCGATGATCGAGGACGGGGTGGACGCGGGCGCCATCGTCGTGGTCGATAACGATCCGGCGCCGCTGCGGCACGCCACGGCCGCCGGCTTGGTCACCGTCCACGGCGACGCCACGAAGTCCGACGTGCTTCGTCTGGCCAGGGCTGAGCATGCTGCGGCGATTGTGGTCGCCACCAACCGCGATGACGCGGCAGTACTGGTGACTCTTACCGCTCGAGAGATCGCCCCCAACGCCAAGATTGTCGCCGCGATTCGAGAGGCCGAAAACCAACACCTTCTGCAGCGGTCGGGCGCGGATACGGTAGTGGTCTCGTCGGCGACAGCCGGCCGATTGCTGGGCATTGCCACCACGACCCCCAGCGTCGTCGAGATGATCGACGACCTGCTGACGCCCTCGCATGGGTCCGCCATCGCTGAGCGTGACGTCGAGCAGATCGAGATCGGGGGCTCGCCGCGGCATCTGTCCGACGTTGTGCTCGGCGTGGTCCGCGACGGTCAGCTACTTCGGATCGACGCGCCCGAGGTCGACGCTATTGAGCCCGGCGACCGGCTTCTCTATGTCCGCAGTGCAGGGAAGCGAGGCTAAACGTGGAATTTCACTTGAACAGCGTGCCGCTGCTGTCGCGCATCGGCGCCGACCGGGCCGACCAGGTGCGCACCGACACCGAAGCCGCAGTCGCCGGATGGTCCGAGGCGGCGCTGCTCCGGCTCGATTCGCGCAACCAGGTGATGGTCGCCGACGGCAAGGTTCTGCTCGGTAAGGCCACCGACCTGGCCGATCGGCCGCCGGCGGACGCGGTGTTCCTGGGCTGCTTCGACGACGGCCGACATGTGTGGGCGGTGCACGGCCCGCTGGAAGCACCCGAGGATCCGGGTGTGAGAGCAGAAGTTGCCGACCTGAGACGGGCCGGTCAGCTGTTCGATCATGTTGGTGCACAGCTTGTTTCGACCGCAGTGGCGCTGCTGAACTGGCATGCGAGCTCGCGATTCAGCTCCATCGACGGCTCGCCGACCAAACCGATTCGGGCGGGGTGGGCCCGGGTCAACCCTGTCACCGGTCAGGAGGAATTTCCGCGCATCGACCCCGCGATCATCTGCCTGGTGCACGACGGCGGCGACCGCGCAGTGCTGGCCCGCCAGACGGTATGGCCCGATCGGCTGTTCTCGCTGCTGGCGGGTTTCGTCGAGGCGGGGGAGTCCTTTGAAACCTGTGTCGCGCGCGAGATTCGCGAGGAGATCGGGCTGACCGTCCATGACATCCGCTACCTGGGCAGTCAGCCGTGGCCGTTTCCCCGTTCACTCATGATCGGCTTCCACGCGGTCGCCGATCCCGCTGAGCCGTTCGCCTTCAACGACGGCGAGATCGCCGAGGCCGACTGGTTCACCCGCGACGAGATTCGCGCGGCGCTCGAGCTCGGCGACTGGAACAGCGATTCGGAATCCAGGCTGCTGCTGCCCGGTTCGGTGTCGATTGCGCGGGTGATCGTGGAGTCCTGGGCTTACGCCCGGTGACGATGCCGGCCGGGGCGGCCGGGGAAGGAGCCGGGCAGTGCGGCCGGGCCCGGTGACGATGCCGGCCGGGCGGCCGGGGAAGGAGCCGGGCAGTGCGGCCGGGCCCGCCGATGCGAAAAATCGAGGCTAGCCGGCAGCCAGCTCGGCCAGCTTCGCCTTGACCTCGTTGGCGCTGGGGTTGGTCAGCGTTGAGTCGTCGGCGAACTTCAGCGTCGGCACGACGTGATTGCCGTCGTTGACCGATCCGACGAAGTCGGCGGCTGCCGAGTCCCGCTCGATGTCGACTTCGTCGTAGGCGATTCCCGCGGACGCCAGCGCGGTCTTCAAGCGGCGGCAGAAGCCGCACCAGCTCGTGCTGTACATGGTGATGGATGCGTTGCTCATAGTCCTACAACGATAGATGGCCGTACCCGGGTGCCCGGACGTGCGCCGCCAGACTTTTGTCGGCGATCACTGCCAAGATGGACACCATGCCGGCGATCGCAGACTCCCTGACTGCCGATCTCGACGACGAGCAGCGCGAGGCCGTGCTGGCTCCCCGCGGCCCGGTCTGCGTGCTGGCTGGGGCGGGAACAGGCAAGACTCGCACAATCACGCATCGCATCGCCCAGCTCGTCGCGGCCGGACACGTCGCGCCAGGTCAGGTGCTGGCGGTGACGTTCACTCAGCGCGCTGCCGGCGAGATGCGGACGCGACTGCGCGCACTGGGGGCCGCGGCGCAGACCGGCGTCGGGGGAGTGCAGGCGATGACGTTTCACGCCGCCGCGCACCGGCAGTTGCGATACTTCTGGCCGCGGGTGATCGGCGACACCGGCTGGCAATTGCTGGACACCAAGTTCGCGGTCGTTGCGCGCGGGGCGACCACCGCCGGTCTGAAGCTGAGCACTGACGACGTCCGCGACGTGGCCGGCGAGATCGAGTGGGCCAAGGCTTCGCTGATCTCTCCGGAGCAGTACCCCGAAGCGGTGGCCGCGGCATCCCGCGATGTTCCGCTGGACGCCGCCAAGGTCGCTGCGGTCTACACCGCCTACGAATCGCTCAAGGCCCGCGGCGACGGCGTTACGCTGCTCGACTTCGACGACCTGTTGTTGCACACTGCCGCGGCCATCGAGAACGACGCCGCGGTCGCCGAGGAGTTTCGAAACCGCTACCGCTGCTTTGTCGTTGACGAATATCAGGACGTCACACCGCTGCAGCAGCGGGTGCTGTCGGCGTGGCTCGGCGACCGCGACGACCTGACTGTCGTCGGTGATGCCAACCAAACCATCTACTCGTTCACCGGGGCCTCGCCACGCTACCTGCTGGACTTCTCCCGGCGTTTCCCGGACGCGACGGTGGTGCGCCTGGAGCGTGACTACCGATCCACGCCGCAGGTGGTGTCGCTGGCCAACCGGGTCATCGCCGCCGCTCGCGGCCGGGTGGCCGGCAGCAAGCTGCACCTGGTGGGTCAGCGCGATCCGGGGCCGGAGCCGACGTTTCGCGACTATCCCGACGAGGTCGCCGAGGCGGCCGCGGTGGCCACGTCGATCTCGCGGTTGGTCGACGCCGGCACGCCACCCTCGGAGATTGCCGTGCTCTATCGCATCAACGCACAGTCCGAGGTCTACGAGGAGGCGCTCACCGAAGCGGGCATCGCCTATCAGGTACGCGGCGGCGAGGGCTTTTTCAGCCGTCAGGAAATCCGGCAGGCCCTGCTGGCGCTGCAGCGGGCTGCCAACCGCGGCAGCGGCGATGTAGAGTTGCCCGACCTGGTCCGAGGCCTGCTCGAACCACTGGGCCTGACCACCGAACCGCCGTCCGGAACCCGCGCCCGGGAGCGCTGGGAAGCGCTGGCGGCACTGGCCGAACTGGTCGACGAAGAAGTCGCGCTCCGCCCGTCGCTGGATCTGGCTGGGCTGGTGGCCGAGTTGCGGAACCGCGCCGACGCACGCCACCCACCCGTCGTGCAGGGTGTCACGCTGGCCTCGCTGCACGCCGCCAAAGGCCTCGAGTGGGACGCGGTGTTCCTGGTCGGGCTGGCCGACGGCACGCTGCCCATCTCACACGCCTTGGCGCACGGTGGCGAGAGCGAAGCCGTCGAAGAGGAGCGCCGGCTGTTCTACGTCGGAATCACCCGGGCCCGAGTGCATTTGGCGATAAGCTGGGCGCTGTCGCGCAACCCGGGCGGACGTCAGAGCCGTAAGTCGTCCCGCTTCCTCAACGGCCTCTCGCCCCAGACGCACGTCGAGCCCACGCAGAACCGGTCGCGACGGAAAAGTGGGCCCGCGTCGCGCTGCCGGATCTGCAACAACCAGTTGACCACCCCGGCAGCGATCATGCTTCGCCGCTGCGAGACGTGCGCCGCCGACATCGACGACGAGTTGCTGCTCGCGCTCAAGGACTGGCGGTTGCGCACTGCCAAGGAGATGAATGTGCCCGCCTACGTCGTGTTCACCGACAACACCCTGATCGCGATCGCCGAGCTGCTCCCCATCGACGACGCCGCACTGGTCGCCATCCCCGGAATCGGTGCCCGCAAGCTCGAGCAGTTCGGACCCGACGTCTTGGAATTGGTTCGCAGCCGATCCTAAACCCCCAGGTCAGAAAATCGCTTGCGGCTCTGCGCTGATAGCGTTTAGCCTCAAATCGCGGCTTTCGTATGCCTAGACGAAAGGGGGCCCCATGATCCTGATCAGTGCGTTCGACGTACGTCCAGCCGGCGCCGGCTCCCGCCATGCCGCCGCCTCGGCGGCTGCGCACCAGCGTATTGCCGCCGCCAAGACCCAGCGTCCGTGGATCGGGGCTCCACCCAGGTAGTAAGCCCACAATCTCGCCAGATGGCCACGGACCCGAAGTCACCAGGATCCGTGGCCAATTTTTTTCCGCGCTACCCGTCACTGGTCCGTAACCCTCGACATCCCGCCAGACCAGGAAGGTAGCAAGACATGACC
>NZ_JBYCLA010000583.1:0-3163 GCF_057473665.1 Mycobacterium sp. TH-M25 | reverse complement strand
TCACGCTGACGGTGCCGACCCGCAGCCGCGCGGCGACCCTGGCCACTCGCTCCGGGTCATCACCAAACACCGTGCCCGACAAGCCGTATGGCGAATCGTTCGCGATGCGCACCGCATCATCGTCGCCATCATGGGCGATCACCGTGAGAACCGGCCCGAAGATCTCCTCGCGGGCGGTTCGGGCGTCGTTGCTTAGGCCCGCGATCACGGTGGGCTCGATAAAGAAACCGACCTCCCTACTCGGGGGCCGACCACCGCCGGACGCGAACGTCCCGCCTTCGGCGATCGCCAGATCGAGATAGCCCTGTACCCGATCCCGTTGTCGCGCCGAAATCAGCGGCCCGCAAACAGTGCCCGAGTCGCTGGGATCACCGGGCTTGATTGACGACATGGTAGCCGCTGCAACGGCGACGGCCTCGTCGTAGCAGGCCCGCGGCACCACCAGCCGGGTGGTGATCGCACAGCCCTGCCCGGCATGCATACACGTCGAAAACGCCGATATCCCACTGGCAGAGGCCAGGTCAGCGTCGTCGAGCACAACGAACGCTGACTTACCGCCGAGCTCCAAGAACACCTTTTTGATGGTGGCGGCGGCATCGATCATTACGCTGCGGCCGGTGGCCGTCGAACCGGTAAACGAAATCATGTCTACCCGTGGGTCTTTGGCGAGTAAGGCGCCCAGACTATGGTCACTGGAGGTGACGATGTTAACCACGCCGGGCGGAAACTCAGTGTGCTCGGCGATAATTTCGCCGAGCACTGCCGCGCACCATGGCGTGTCGGGCGCGGGCTTCAGGACAATGGTGTTACCCGCGGCTAATGCGGGACCCAGCTTGGCGAGGTTTATCTGGTGTGGGAAGTTCCTTGGGGTGATCGCGCCGATGACACCGACGGCTTCCCGCGCGATGATGCGTCGGGTGGGGATTCCCATCGGGGACGCCGCACCGAGGTCCTGATTCCACACGTACGACTCGGCCGTGTCGGCCGCGAACCCTAGGTCGTCGACCGGCCCCTCCAGTTGGGCGCTAGCGGTGAGCATCCGTGGGGCGCCGACCTCGGCGATGGTCAACTCTCGCAGTTCGTCGATGTGGTCGCGCATCGCATCGCGCAGCTGACGCACACACCGCACCCGCAACTCGGTGTTGCGGGACCAATCGGTCTCGTCGAAGGCACGCCGCGCGGCATCGATGGCGCGGCCCATGTCCTCGGCGTCGGCTTCGGCGGCAACTCCGAGCACTTCCTCGGTCGCCGGGTTGATGGTCGGAAAAGTCCCCGCACTGCCGCTCAACATTTTGCCGTCGATGAACAGTGCGCTCACGCCGTCGGCCAACAACGCCATCTTCTGCTCCCGCCCGCGCGCCTGTTAGTCAACTGACCAATAGTAGACAGTTGTCCGATATCACTGCTTTGGCACGATAGCGGTCAGGCCGTCTGCGGCGCAAGGGAAGCCGGCGCCAGTTGTCATGCATACCTTAGTACCCAGCATATTTATCAACTAATCTTGCTTCGTCCCGCACGAATAAGTTATCTTGGACAGATGTCCAGCAATGCACTGATGGCAGCGCACGCCGAGCGCCAGATCGGACCAGCGCCGCGCAACCGCCGCCAGGAAGAAACCTTCCGCAAGGTGCTTGCCGCCGGCATGGAAACCTTGCGGGAAAAGTCGTATGCCGACCTGACCGTGCGCACGGTGGCGGCGCGCGCCAACGTGGCTCCGGCAACCGCTTACACGTATTTCTCGTCGAAGAATCACCTGATCGCCGAGGTCTACCTCGACCTGGTCCAGCAGGTCCCCTACTTCACCGATGTCAACGACCCGTTACCCACCCGGGTGGATCAGGCGTTGCGTCATCTGGCCCTGGTGGTCGCCGACGAACCTAAGGTCGCGGCCGCATGTACAACGGCGTTGCTCAGCGGCGGCGCCGACCCAGCGGTGCGTACCGCACGCGACCGGATCGGCGCGGAGATCCACCGCCGCATCGTCGCTGCCATCGGACCCGGCGCTGAACGCGGCACGGTATCCGCGCTCGAAATGGCCTTTTACGGCGCACTCGTGCAGGCCGGCGGCGGGCAGTTCACCTATCACGAGATCGCTGACCGGTTGGCCGACGTGGCGAGCCTCATCCTGTCAGGCGGTCGCACATGACCGTGGGTGTTGGTGATCAGGAGCTGGTCCTCAATCCTTACGATTACGGCTTCCATGAGGATCCCTACCCGTATTACCGGCGGCTGCGCGACGAGGCCCCGCTGTACCGCAACGAGGAGTTGAAGTTCTGGGCGCTGTCGCGACACCACGACGTGCTGCGCGGCTTCCGTAACAGCACCGCACTGTCGAATACCTATGGCGTGTCCCTAGATCCTTCCTCGCGCACCTCGGAGGCCTACCGGGTGATGTCGATCCTGGCCATGGATGATCCGCAACATTTGCGGTTACGCGCTTTGGTGTCTAAAGGCTTTACCCCCCGCCGGATCCGTGAGCTCGAGCCACAGATCCTCGAATTGGCCTGCACGCACTTGGATTCGGCGATGGAAAGCGAAACTTTCGACTTCGTAACCGAATTCGCGGGCAAACTACCGATGGACGTGATCTCGGAACTGATGGGTGTCCCCGAACCCGACCGGGCTGGCATCCGCGAGCTGGCGGATCGTGTCCTACACCGTGAGGACGGGGTGGCCGATGTTCCGCTGTCGGCCATGCAGGCCTCGTCCCAGCTAATGGCTTACTACGTTGAGCTGATCACGAAATTCCGCAAGAATCCCGCCGACAATCTGACTTCGGCACTGCTGCAGGCCGAGATTGACGGCGACAAGCTCAGCGACGAACAAATCATGGCGTTCCTGTTCCTCATGGTGATCGCCGGCAATGAGACCACCACCAAGCTGCTGGCCAATGCCGTCTATTGGGGCGCACGCAACCCCGACCAGCTAGCTGGAGTATTCGCCGACGATTCTCGAATTCCGTTGTGGGTCGAGGAAACCCTACGCTACGACACATCCACCCAAATCTTGGCCCGCACCGTCGTACAAGATCTGAGGATGTACGACACCACCCTCTCCGAGGGCGAGGTGTTGTTGCTGCTACCGGGCTCGGCCAATCGCGACGACAGGGTCTTCGTCGATCCCGACGAATACCGCATTGGCCGTGAAATCGGCTCTAATCTAG
>NZ_JBYCLA010000582.1:0-7464 GCF_057473665.1 Mycobacterium sp. TH-M25 | reverse complement strand
CGGTCGGTGCGAAGCGTTCGCTGATCGATGCGTGCTCGCGTGGGTGAAAGGACACCGGACGCAGGACGGTTCGCCGTGGGTGCGCTCATCAAATGTTCCTCTTCGAACGGGGTGTTCGTCGAAGACTACCCAGGCATGCCCCAATGGTTCTCATCGGGGCGTGAAATCAGGACCGGTGGTGGCCCCCGACACCTTCATCGTCGACGTCGCGCCAGAAGTCGCGGTCGTAATCAGTGTCGGGAATGGTGATCTTTTCGCTGGGTTGCCGCACGGCGACACGGCCCAAGTCGAATTCGGAAACATCGGTGTCGAGTAATTCGACATCGCCGAGAAGCCGATCGGCGTCGATGACGATGCGGCGCACCGCCGGGTTGTCGCCGTAGCGCGCTTTCAGTGAACTCACACACCGCCGCAGCCCGCCGATGAGGTCGTGCAGTTCGCTCAGTTCGGTAGTGGTGGACAACGGATCTCCTTGCTGGCAAAGGTGTCATGGATCACAGTACCGACCCATACTATCGAGTACCCCGCGCACGCGTGAGCCAGATCACGCGCGGCGGCTGTCGAGGTGCGGCGCGAGGAGCGACGGACCAGCCCCGGCCAAGCGCCGTGTCGCTGTTGTCGGCGCTGCTACCAGACCTCGCCGTCGCGCCAGTCGCATGCCAAACCGGCGGTGGGATCGAGGTCGGTCCCGAGCGGGAAGACGAACACCGACCCGTCGTCGTCGGGAGTGCTCGTCTGTCCGGTGGGCGCCAACACTGACGTGGGCCCCCGCCACGGCAACCAGCCGCGCAGCGTGTACAGGCGCCGGCCGCGGTCCGAGGAACTCAGCGCACCAAGCTGGTACCCGCCGCGGATCACCTGTTCGCAGGCGTCGAGTATCGCGATAGCCAGCCCCTGCCCGCGCCAATCCTCGCGCACGGCAACAGCTTCGATGTATCCGCAGCGCAACGCCGTGCCGCAGTACAGCAGCCGCCGCTGGATGACCGCACCGTGCGCGATGATCGCGCCGTGATGCCAGATCAGCGCGTGCATGCCGCCCAGCGCGTGCTCCCAGTCGGTGTCGGTGAAGTCGTCGCCGAAGGCCGCGCTGACCATGTCGTGGGCACGCTGCCGCGCGTCGATTTCCAGATCGGCGGTGTGGACCAGGCGCGCGGTGTGAACCGGGGTGGGCACACTGCTGGTCTACCAGTTCGGCTACTCCGCCGCCAGGGGGCGCGACCAGCGCAGTCGAAGCTGTTGGCCGGCGCGCACCTGGGCGACCTTGTCGATGTCCCGGTCGATGATCACGCCAACCACCGGGTAGCCACCGGTAACCGGGTGGTCGGGGCCAAAAATAACTGGAAATCCGTTGGGCGGCACTTGGATTGCGCCACGGGTAACCCCCTCGCTCGGCAGTTGGCGGACCGGGTCGCGGTGGGTCAGTGGACGCCCCTGCAGTCGCATGCCCACCCGGTCGCTGCGATCGGAGGCGGTCCAGACGGTGTGCACCAGGGCGTCGGGATCGGCGAGCCAGTTCTGGCGCGGTCCGGGCACGACCAGGAGGTCGACGAGTTGGCCGGTGATCGCTGCGACCGGAGCCTGGTCCAGCGCGGGATAGTCCTCGGTGGGTGCGCCGATCGACAGCACGTCACCGCGCCGCAGCGGCGGCGGTCCGATACCCGACAGCACGTCGTAGCTGCGCGAGCCGAGCACCGGCGAAACGTCGATACCGCCGCGTATCCCCAGGTAGGTGCGCAACCCGGACTCCGGGACGCCGAGCGAGATCAACTCACCATCGCGGACGTGGTGAATGCTGTTGGCGCCGAACAATCTCGAGCCGACGGCTGGATGGGTATCGGCGCCGGTCACGGCGACGTCGACGTCACCGCCGCGCACCCGCGCCGCGAATCCGCCCATGGTCACCTCGATGGTGGCGCGGTCGCCGGGGTTTGCCAACAGCCGGTTGGCCAGAGCGTGCGCGCGGCGATCCGCCGCGCCCGAGCGAGTGACGCCGAGATGGGCCAGGCCGGCCCGGCCGAGGTCTTGGATGACCGCCAGCGGTCCGGTGTGCAGGATCTCCAGCGTCGGCATGCGCTACGCCGATCGGAACTGGACTCGGGTGCCCGGATTCAGCAACGCGGGATCGGGTCGATCGACGTCCCACAACACGGCCTCGGTGTGGCCGATCAGCTGCCATCCGCCGGGGGAGCGACGCGGATAGATTCCGGTGAATTCCCCGGCCAACCCGACGGCGCCGGCGGGAACCGAGGGCCGTGGGTCGGATCTACGCGGCACGCGCAGGCGTGGATCACCGTCAACCAGATACGCGAAACCCGGTGCGAAACCGCAAAATCCGACGGTCCAAAGCCTGGCGGTGTGGGCGTCGACGACCTGGGCGGTGGTCAGTCCGGTCAGGTCGGCCACCTCGCGCAGATCGTCGCCGTCGTAGACGACGTCGATCACCAGCGGCGCGCCCGCGGCGGTCGCTGCTTCAAGGTCGGCGGCCACCACCTCTACGGACTGAAGCCGACGGCGCACGGCGCTCTGCAGGTCGGACCCGTCGAGTTTGAGCAGCACTGTGCGCGCGGCCGGAACGATGTCGAGCACGCCGGGTATCGCGGCATCGCGTAACGCGGCCGACCACGCCAACACCTCAGCGGTGCTGTCGAATTGCAGCAACAGCGCGTGGTCTCCGTAGTCGAGAACTGGCACGGTCAGCGCAGGATGTTGGCGATCAGTGGCGGCAACTGGTCCGCCACCAGCGGGTAGCTCAGCGGCGACGCATAGGCGATCGCTCCGGCTTGGTCCTCGGTGGTGAAAATGCTGTGCGAACGATTCTCCGCCACATCAGGATTCGCGAGTAGGGCTGCCTGTTCCGCTTCGCTCTCGGTGGTCCAGATCAGCAGTTCGGCGTCACCGAGGACCGACGTGATCTTGTCGCGCGGAATGAATGCACGCCGCTGGTCGACAGCCAATACGCGGAGGCTTTCGGGGAGGCTCAGGCCCATCTGGGTGAGAAAGTCGGTCTGCCACCCGGTGGTCGCGACCACGTTGTCGTCGTGCAGCTTGCCCTGAAGGAGTAGCACCCGCTTGTTCTTGAACTGCGGGTACTTGTCCGCGACGGCGGTAAACCCTTTGTCGACACCGGTGATCAGCGCGGCCATCTGGCCGGACTGAAAGACCGCCTCACCAATGGCTTTCGCCTGATCTTTCCAGGGCTCGAAGAATGCGTCGCCATCGGACTGCGCCAACGTCGGCGCAATCGCCGTCAGCTTCTGATAGGTGTCCTGGTCGAGACCGGCGTCGGTGGCGACGATCAGATCGGGCTTGAGTGCCGCAATCCGGTTGACCTGAATCCCGTTGTTCAAGTTCAGCACAACGGGTTTAGCGGCCCCGAGCTTGGACCGGGCCCACGGCCACACCCCGAATGGCTGGTCGCCGAACCAGTTGGTCACCGCGATGGGCACGATCCCCAGCGCCAGCAGGTCGTCCCCCGTGGTGAAGCCGGCACTGACCACCCGCTTGGGTGGCTCGGCGATCGTCGTCGCACCGAAGGCGTGGGTGATGGTGACCGGACCCTTGCCGCCGCCGGTCACGGCCGGTGGCGCCTTGTCTGGCGAGCAGCCCGCGAGTGCGAGCAGTCCGCCAGCCGCGCCTGCGCGCAGGAACCCGCGGCGATTCCATTGCTGGTCCACGGCGTGAGCCTAGCGAAGTCAGCGAGTCGGACCGGTGGTCTTGTTCATCCAGGGGCTGTAGTCGGCAATCAACTCCTCCTGCGGCGGCCGCTGCTGCCAGCGTGAGTAACTGGTCGAGGCCTTTGACGAACCGTTTCAGGATCATGGGCCGACCCGCGACTCCGCGCAGTGCGCCGTCGGCCTACGTCCACCGATACCGCAGCCATGAGGGAGATGGCTATTCGGCAAAGCGTTCCCCCCGCGGTGCGACGTCGGTCACATAGGGTGAGGGCATGCCTAATCTCCTCCAGCTGCCCGGGCAGGCGGCAGCCAAGGTTCAGCAATATGCCGAACGCGGTGTGTACGAACTGCATTACCTCCGCAAGATCATCGAGTCCGGCATCTTTAGGTTGGACAACCCGCTGAACTACGCCGCGATGGCGGTCGACATCGCGAAGTGGGGCGAGATCGGGATGCTGCCGGCGTTCAACGCTCGGCGGACGCCTGGTCGGGCGGCGATCATCGACGACGAGGGTGAATTCACCTACCGGGAACTCGACGAGGCGGCCAACGCCGTCGCGCACGGGTTGCTGGCCAAGGGGGTGAAGGGCGGTGACGGC
This sequence comes from Mycobacterium sp. TH-M25, assembly GCF_057473665.1. NCBI lineage: Bacteria > Bacillati > Actinomycetota > Actinomycetes > Mycobacteriales > Mycobacteriaceae > Mycobacterium > Mycobacterium sp. TH-M25. The sequence continues at coordinate 3,191 of NZ_JBYCLA010000582.1, read as the reverse complement.
GTCGCGCTCCTCGCGCGCAACCACCGCTGGTTCGCGGTCGCCGAATTCGGCTGCGCGCGCGTTGGCGCTCGCATCATCCTGCTCAACAGTTCGTTCTCCGGCCCGCAGATCACGGAGGTCTCCGAGCGCGAGGGCGCCAAGCTGATCATCTACGACGACGAGTACACCGATGACGTGAGCAAGGCCGAGCCGCCGCTGGGCAAGCTGCGGGCGCTGGGTACTAATCCGGATGGCAAGGATTCCGGCAGCAAAGATGAGACGCTGGCCGATCTGGTGGCCGTCAACAGCAAATCGCCGGCGCCCAAGGCCACCAAGCATTCGTCGATCATCATCCTGACCAGCGGCACCACGGGTACGCCCAAGGGCGCCAACCGCAGCCTGCCGCCGACGTTGGCGCCGATCGGCGGGATCCTGTCGCACGTGCCGTTCAAGGCCAACGAGGTGACCTCGCTGCCAGCGCCGATGTTCCACGCCCTGGGCTTCCTGCACGCCACCATCGGCATGTTCCTCGGGTCGACGCTGGTGCTGCACAGCAAGTTCAAGCCGGAGCAGGTCTTCGAAGACATCGAAAAACACAAGGTGACTGCGGTGGTCGTGGTGCCGGTCATGCTGTCGCGGATGCTCGACGCGCTGGAGAAGATGGACCGCAAGCCCGACTTGTCGAGCCTGCGAATCGTCTTCGCCTCGGGTTCTGCGCTGGGTGCCGATGTGGCTGAGCGCGCGTTGGCGGACATCGGCCCGGTTGTCTACAACATGTACGGCTCCACCGAGATCTCCTTCGCCACCATCGCCGGCCCCCAGCACCTCGAGTTCAATTCCACGACGGCCGGCCCCCCGGTCATGGGCGTCAAGGTCAGGATTTACGACGAGAACGGCACCGAATTGCCGCAGGGCGAGGTCGGACGGATCTTCGTCGGCACGACGTTCCCGTTCGAGGGTTACACCGGCGGTGGCGGCAAGCAGATCATCGACGGCCTGCTGTCCTCAGGTGACGTGGGCTACTTCGACGAGAACGGCCTGCTCTACATCAGCGGCCGGGACGACGAGATGATCGTGTCCGGCGGCGAGAACGTTTTCCCGGCCGAAGTGGAGGACTGCATCAGCGCCCACCCCGATGTGGTCGAGGCCACCGCGATCGGCGTCGAGGACAAGGAATGGGGCCATCGGTTGCGGGCCTTCGTGGTCAAGAAGGAGAACTCGAGCCTCGACGAAGACACCGTCAAAAAGCACGTGAAAGATCAGCTGGCCAGATACAAAGTGCCGCGCGAGGTGATCTTCCTCGACGAACTGCCGCGTAACCCGACCGGGAAAATCCTCAAGCGCGAGTTGCGCGATATGGACGCCGACTAGCTCGATCGGCGAAGCGTCAGCCGTCGAACCCGGTTGCGCCGTCGAGCTGTTCGCGCAGGATGTCGATTTGCCCGGTGTGGCGGGCGGTCTCTTCGATCATGTGTACGTAGATCCAGCGCAGCGACACTGCCTCCAGGTGACGGTGGGGCACCACGTGATCGAGCGGATACTGCGCCGCGATTCGCCGGGACTCCTCGCATTGGGCTTGGTACTCGGCGATCAGCGTCGGCAGCGTTTCGTCCGGCAGGAACTCGAACTCCCAGGAGCGTTCGTGGACGCGACGGTTGTCATCGCTTCGTTCCTGTAATAGCTGGTCGAACCACCCGTATTCGGCCCAACGCAAGTGCTTGACCAGCCCGCCCACGGTCGTCGGCGACGTGACGAGGCGGCGCCGGGCATCGGTGTCGGAAAGACCGGATACCTTGCGCACCACGATGTCGCGGTAATCGTCGAGGAATGACGTGAGTGTGTGGCTTTCGTCGCCGGTGGCTTGCGTCCGCTGGTGGGGTTGTTGCTTCAGCGCCGGTCCCGGATGCGTCGGATCACTTCGGTGGAGAGCTTTGGGTCGCACAGTAATTGCTCGATCAGGGCGCAGAGGACTTCTTGTCCGGTGACGCGGGCGAGTCCGAGGCGGTCGGCGGCGTCTCGTTGCCAGATGTCGAGGGCGCGGTGGGTGGCGGGGGTGAGGTCGACGGTGCGCCTTGTGCGTTGACTGCGCGCTCGTTTGTCGTCGTTGGGCCGGATGCCGGCGATGCGTTCGGTGGGCGCGGCCGCGTCGGCGCGCGCGGGGGGCTTGCGGAACGACGGTGGTTTGGAGTCCATCGGGTTTATTCGCACCTTTCCTGCAGGACTACGTCAGTACATCAGGATGTACGTCGGGCAGTCAATGCGGATCGGCGACGTCGAGAGGTCGGGGATCGGCGAAACCCGGTCCCGGTGGACGGACCTTCGGCCGTAGCCGTGCCCTCCGCGCCGGCATCAAGGCCCGCTACCGTTGTAAATTACTGATTGCTGGTTGCAATCTATTGGTCTCAATGGCGGGCCATAATTGGCGATTTACTGACTTTGCCATTGATGTACTGATCTGCTGACTATAACCATTAATACTGAGGTCATATGAATGATATATACGGAGGTCCGGATGTCCGTGGCTACGGATCTCAGTACCGCCTTAAAGGTGCTCTTACGTGGGAATATGACGAAATCATAGGTACTGATTTCAGTAAGCACGGATAAAATGAGCTTCGGAAAGCAGTAAAATGAAACCATTCATCTCAGTACTTTTTAGGACCGCTCTATGAAATAGCCAGAAAAAAAAGAAGATCCAGATTCTTACCATTATTAATGGCCAATTTTATGGTTTGCTAAGGAACGACATTTAGCGTTTCTGGTGTCAAGCCCCCAGATGACAAGGAGCATTCGAAATGTCGATTTCACTATCTTCGGTCCGCCGCCTGGCCGTCGGTGCAGCCGGTGCGACTGCAGTCGCCGGCGCCATGTTGGTCGGTGCGGCTCCCGCGGCAAACGCAGCGCCGTTACACCACGTCCCGATGGGGCACCACCTGATGGACCACCACGGCCCGATGGGGCATCACGACCCGATGGGGCATCACGACCACTTCGGCCGCGATGACCACTTCGGCCGCGATGACCACTTCGGCCGCGATGACCACTTCGGCCGTGGCGACCACTTCGGCCGCGATGACCACTTCGGCCGCGGCGACACCTTCGGGCGCGGCGACCACTTCGGCCGTGGAGACCACTTCCCCGGACGCCCGCCGTTCCCCGGACGCCCGCCGTTCCCCGGACGCCCGCCGTTCCCCGGACGCCCGCCGTTCCCC
>NZ_JBYCLA010000581.1:0-2246 GCF_057473665.1 Mycobacterium sp. TH-M25 | reverse complement strand
AATGCGCTATCGCTATTTGGCGATGTTCAACTTCGACGAGCTTCTCGTATTCGAGAGCATGGAGGAAGTTTCAGTGCTGAAACGTCATAGTGTCACGGCGGCGTTGATCGCAGCGGCGGCCGCGCCCATCGCTCTATGCGCAAGTGCTCACGCCGACACCGGATCAGATGCCATTGGCCCATTGACCGACAGCACCCACGCAATGTTCGTCGGTGGCACCTTTGAACCGACTCCGTCTACGGCGTGGGTGGACGCCGCGTACACCAATTTTCTTCAGCCGCTCGGATTTGCCGTCGAGGACGGCGCTTCGAATATCTGCGACATGACCGGAACGGCGGCGTGCGATGCCCCGTTGCAGGTGTTGACGACGCCGGAATTGCTGGAGGAAGGTCCGAGCACCGCCGCCACCAGCGCAGACATCGTCAGCGCGGTCGAAGCTGAATACGCCGCCGGGAATATGAGCGCCACCGACCCGCTGACCATATTCACCTACTCGCAAAGCGCCATGGCCATGTCGGATGCGGAGGCCAGACTGTCGGCAGCGGGCATTCCCGAAGCAGACCTGCATTTGGTGATGATCGGCGACGGCAATACGACCGCCGGAGTCGCCACCAATATCTATACCGACCTGGAGCAGTTGTTCGGCGGCGGCACCAGCGCTGCAGATATTGCCGCAGGTAAGGATTCGACCGACGCGCTTCTCTACTTCGTCAACGAGGGCCAATTCGCCCCGGCCGGCACGACGTACGAAGGCCACCTTCTCAATGGGGCGGGCACCGAGAACGGCGTCACACCCAATGACCTTTATCCGACGACCATCTACACGATCAACACCGATGGGATCGCCGACTGGCAAGGGGATTGGAACGCTGCTCTCGCCCAGGACAACGGCAGCACGGAGGCTGCCCTCGGCAGCGGGATCTACAACTTCCTCACTACTCACCTGGAGTACTTGGGCTTGACACCGGCCGAGGTCTCGGCCGGTACGTCGACAGTCGACGACTTGACCACCACAGTCCTGATACCGGATCCCACGGACTGGACGTCAGCCTGGGCGACCGGCTTGGGGGACATCATGTCCTCGGGCGGCTTCTGGCAGAGCATTGCGGAGTCGCTCCAGGATGTCTTCAACCCCGCCTGGGGTTGATCGGATGGTCGAGCGAACTTTCCGGGAATCGGATCGCCGTCGGACCCGCCCCAGCCGATGTCGAAGGCTTCCAGCAGCAGCTCGATGCGCTGACCGCTCAGTGCTTGGCCGCACAACCCGAAATACCCTGCAGCGTGGTCGGTTTCACCGATATCGAGCTGGCTTCGCTGTTCATCTCCAACCCGGAATCATCGGATGCGCAACCGAATCTCGGCGACAGGCCCGAAGTTTCACGGGGATGCGAATAAGCGCGTGTCTCGTGAACGGCGTGTGAATTGTGCACGCAGTCGGGCCCGAATGTGGCGGTGTCGGCCGCATAGCCAGGACACTGGTGCGGTGGCAATCACCCCAGCTTCAGCGGCCAACTTCTTCCGCTCCGTCATCAAGTGGCTGCAGGTCGGCTACCCCGAAGGTGTTCCAGGGCCCGACCGGGTCGCGCTGCTGGCGCTGCTGCGCAGTACGCCGCTGACCGAGGAAGAGATCACCGAGGTCGTCGACTTGATCGACGAAGAAGAGCTGTCCGACAACGCCGTCGACCGCGACGTGATCGCCGACTTCATCTCCGACATGACGCACTACGACGCCGGCCCGGAGAACATCGCCCGGGTGGCCGCGCGACTGGCTGCCGCCGGCTGGCCGCTATCCGGCATCGGCGGGCAGGCCGGCGAGACGCCTTAGCTCACAGAGTCGATACGTCGATCACGAACCGGTAGCGCACGTCGCTGGCCAGCACCCGCTCGTAGGCCTCGTTGACGTAGGCCGCCTCGATGACCTCGATTTCGGGCAGTGTGTTGTGCTCAGCGCAGAAATCCAGCATTTCCTGGGTTTCGGCGATGCCACCGATGTTGGACCCGGACAGGCTGCGACGCGCCAGCGCCAGCGGGAACGCCGGCACCTCCATCGGGTGCTCGGGAATGCCCAACTCGACCAGCGTGCCGTCGACGTCGAGCAGCCCCAAGTAGGCGCCGAGGTCGAGGTTCGCCGAGACGGTGTTCAGGATCAGGTCGAAGCTGCTGCGTAACTTCTTGAAGGTGTCGCGGTCGGAGGTCGCGTAGTAGTGCTCGGCGCCCAGCCGCAGGCCGTCTTCCATCTTCTTCAG
>NZ_JBYCLA010000580.1:0-7567 GCF_057473665.1 Mycobacterium sp. TH-M25 | reverse complement strand
CCGAACGCAGTTCTTTGTTGGACGCGAAGAAGATGTGAACGCTCGCGTCGATCAGCGGCGTGCGCGTACCGTCTGGGTGCTCGATCACCTAAACCGCCCTTCGCGAATCGACTGACCGAGTCGAGGTCTTCAGCAGTCGTCTAGCCAAACTAACATCTCCATTGGCCGCTGTTCAACGGGTTTCCGGTAAGCATTTCGATTATGCGTTTCGCCTGATAGAGGCCGCCATCGAGCGCCAACGGCGGAACTGGTGTTCTGCCCCAGCGATAATACCATTCTCTGGCCTCGGCGCCGGCTGTCCGGATCACCCGTGGCCCCGCTCGATCGGGCCTGTATCGCGCCGGTGACACCGGAGTCGGGGCCAGGTTTGATGAACTCGGCATCGAAAAGGACGAGATTGCGACTGCGCTAATAAGAGAATAGTGTTCTCCTATCACGTTGACGATCTGAGGAGTTGGCTGGATGCTGCTGGAATTCGACGCCGATCAGCGGCTCTGGCAGGACACCGTCCGCGACGCCGTCGGCAAGCAGTGTCCGCCGACGCTGGTCAGAGGTGTTGCCGAGGGCGGCGTGGATCCGGGGCCGGCGTGGAAGGCCTACGTCGCGCACGGCTGGACCGAGTTGAGCGATCCGGAGAATGCCGTCGAGCTGGCCATCGTTCTCGAAGAGCTGGGTCGTGCGACCGACCCGACCCCGTTCCTGGCGACCATGAGTCAATACGCGCCCCTGGTGGGGGACCGCTTCGACTCCCGGGCATCCGGCACCGCCGTCCACAGCGGCATCACCGTGCACCGCGACGGCGACGAGTGGGTGCTCGATGGCACGGCCCGGCACGTGCTCGACGGCGACCGGGCCGAATGGCTGGGCGTGGTCACCGATGCCGCGGTGTTCGTCGTCAAGGCCGACGACGCGGGAGCGCAGTTGTCCCGACGGCGCAGCGCGGTGCTCGACCCGGTGCTGCATGTTGCTGACCTGACCTTCAGCGGACTGCGGCTACCCGATGCCGCTCGGGTGCGTGTCGACACCGAGCGGGCGCACCACGTCGCGCTGATGGGCATGGCGATCACCATGGTCGGTGCGTGCCAACGCATCCTGGATCTGGTCCTCGACCACGTGCGCAGCCGCCACCAGTTCAACGTAGCGATCGGATCGTTTCAGGCGGTCCAGCACAAGGCCGCCGACATGCACGTCGCGATCGAGCGGGCACGCGCCCTTGCCTACTACTCCGCACTGACGATCTCGGCGCACGACCCGGGCCGCCGGCTGGCTGCCGCGATGGCGAAAGCCGCTGCGGGCGAATGCCAGTCGCTGGTATTCCGACACGGCCTGCAACTTTTCGGCGCAATGGGATTCACCTGGGAGAACGATCTCCAGTTTGCGCTGAAGCGGGCCAAGGCCGGCGAGTTGATGCTCGGCGGGACCGCCGAGCACCGCGCGAGAATTACCGAGGAGTACCGTGCAGCTCACCTTTGATCCCGACGTCGAGGCGTTCCGCGACGAGTTCGTCGCTTTCCTCGACGAGCACGTGCCGGCGGCGACGGCGGAGGCGCTGGAGCGGCCGAAATCGGTGTCCCACATGCCCGCTTGGGCTCGTCGCTGGCAGCGGCTGCTGTTCGACAACGGCTGGCTGCTGCCCACCCAGCCGCCGGAATTCGGTGGCCGCAATGCCACTGTCTTGCAGCAGTATGTGTACCTCGAAGAGCTGTGCAAGCGCCGGATATACCACAGCTTCAATCCTCAAGGTGTGAATATCATTGCCGCGTCGCTGATTTCATTCGGCAGCGACGAGCAGAAACAGCATTGGGCGGTGCCGATCCTACGGGCCGAAATCACCGCATCGCTGGGTATGAGCGAGCCCAGTGCCGGCTCCGACCTGGCGTCATTGCGGACGAAGGCGGTACGCGACGGCGACCATTTCGTGGTGAACGGACAGAAGGTGTGGACCTCGGGCGCTCACGATGCCGACGTGTTGCTGACTTTCGTGCGCACCGATCCAGATGCACCGAAGCACAGGGGAATCAGCGCACTGGTGATCCCCACCGACACACCCGGTGTGACGCGTCGGCCGTTCCCGGATATCTGCGGCCAAGACAATCTCGACTTCAACGAGGTGTTCTTCGAAGACGTTCGGGTTCCGGCGGAAAATCTCGTCGGACCCCTCAACCAGGGCTGGGGAGTGGCCAACGGATCGCTGGGACACGAGCGCACGATGATGTGGCTCGGCTTCGCCGACCGCCTGGACAACGTCATCACCGATTTCCAGCCGGGAAACGCGATCGAGCGCGACCAGTACGCCACCGCGGTGATGGACCGCCAGGCGCTGCGCCTGCTCGGGTCGGTGGCGCTGGCCCGTGCCGCGCGCGGAGAAGAGGACGTGCCGGCCCTGTCGGTGCTCAAGTTGCTGGGTTCGGAGGCCGAGCGTCAGGCGTGCGAAAATGCCTTGTCCGCGGCGGGATCCGACGGGCTGCTGCACCCAGCGCTGAGCGGGCCCTACGAGCCGATGAATCTCGATCACTACTACGGCAGTTGGTTTGAGCGCTACGCGCGCAGCTTTGCCGGAACCATCGCCGGCGGCACTTCGGAGATCCAGCGCAACATCATCGCCCAGCGGGTACTGGGGCTGCCCGCCCGCTGAACCTTAGAACCGGACGAGGTTGAACGGCCAACTGGCGGTGCCACCCGGCGCACCGCCGCAACCGGCGTCGTAGGCGGACGTCACCGAACCGCTCAGCGTCACCGCGTCCCAGGTGTAGACGTCGTGGGACGGCAGGAAGTAGACCGTGCAACGCACTCCGTCGGGGACATCGACCGGCATGGTGTATTGGCCGTTCGTCAGATGTGCGACGGCGTACCACGGCGTGGCTTGGCCGTTGGGCCTTGGCTGGGCCTGGTCTTGGAGGCAGTCATCGGCGTGCGCCGGCTCGCAGGGCCGCAGCGCCCAGAGCCAGGAGTGACCCGGGTCGCGCGGCGACTCCACCTGGTAGTTTCCGTATGGCATGTGGGCGTGGGCCACCGACGGCAGCGCCACAGCGGCTGCCATCAACGCCAAGCTCAGCACCAACGACTTCACCTCATAGACCCTTCCGTTCGTGGGCTGAATATAGGCCGTTTTTCAGTCGATGACGGCGGTTTCCTTGCGCTCGGTGATGGGCAGGGCCAGTTCCTGCTCATCACAGATCGTCTGCAACTTCTCCAGCGTTTCGTCCAGGCCCGCGCCGAGTCGCCTACCGGGGGTGAAGGTGGCCGGCAGGTGCCGCATGCCCTGGATGACCCCGATGGTCTCGTAGTGCACGGTTCCTTCGGGGTCGCACACGTAGTCCGGCATCCGGTCGAGCACCGCGGTCAGCATCGACTTGAACACCGTCCGCGCCACATTGGAACCGATGCAGCGGTGGACGCCGAGGCCAAAGCTGAAGTGCCGATTGCCTTTCCGGTCCAAGATAATCGCATTCGGGTCATGGAAAACCGACGGGTCACGGTTGGCCATCGCCCACGAGATCCACAGCCGCTCACCTTCTTTGAACTGTGTCCCTTCGAGTTTCACATCGTCGGCGAAGGTGCGGCCGTCGCCGGGGGCCGGTGTGTAGTAGCGCAGGAACTCTTCGGTGGCGGAGTCGAGCAGAGTGTCCCGCTCGCGGCTGAGCCGTTCGCGTTCGTCGGTATGCTGCGACAACCACTCCATCGCATGAGCGGTCAGCGCGGTGGTGGTGTCGAACCCGCCGCCGATGACCAAGCCGAGGTTGCCCATGATTTCGAGGTCGGGTGCGGGCTCGCCATCGATACGTAACTGCAGCAGCCCGTTGACAATTCCGGGCCGCGGGTTCTCTTTGATCTCGACCATGTTGGTCAGCAGATCCAGACCCATTTGCCGATGCATGGCGACGATCTTGTCGATGTCGGGGGAGTGCTCCGGGGTGTACACCGAGGCGTGCACCGGTTCACTGTAGATCGCCCAGTTCTTCAGCGGGATGCCCAGCATCGCCAGCGTCAGGACGGCGGGCACGATGTTGGCGAGGTCGTCGACGAAGTCGATGCGGCCTGCCTCGATCTTCTCGTCGAGGCAGGCACGGGTCACCTCGTCGATGAACGGCACCCATCGCTTGACCGCCGCTGGCGATAGATATGGGTTGAGCACGGTGCGGTAGATGCGATGCTCGGGATCATCCATTTCCAGGATGCCGCCGCGCACCCCGCTCGCACGCTTGGCCTTGGGGATCGAAATGCCCTGGTAGCCTTTACGTTCACCATTGATGTCGTGGTCGTTGGACACGACCGGGCAGCGGGCCAGCTCGAACACGGCGCTGCTGCCGCCGGCCACCCAGTGGCCGCCGTAGGTGTCGGTCCATGCGACCGGACACTTCTGGTGGATCTCTTTGGTGATCTTCTCGAATTGTTCGCGGTACTCGGGCGTATGCCGGTCGAAGTGGTAGCGATTCTTCTTGCGGTCGATCTCGTCGTCGACGTTCATGAGGTCTCCGTTTTGTCTGGTGCCGACCCGCTGTGCGCGGCTACGCCGCGTTAGCGATCGTCACGGATCAGGATGGCTTGCTCGGGGCAGGAGCGCGCTGCTTCGCGCACCGCGTCTTGGTCTTCTGCCGGAACGTCTTCCGTCACGGCCGACGCGTGGCCTTCGATGTCGTCGAGCTCAAATGACGCGGGCGCGATCATGGAACACAGCGTGTGCCCCTGGCAGCGGTCTGAATCAACTCGGACTTTCATGGGTTCCCTTACGTGCGGTAGTCGTACCACTTGAGGTAGCCGCCGGCATCGACACGCAGCTGCAAACCGGTGACATACCGGGCTTCGTCGGAGGCCAGCCACAGCACGGCGTTGCTGATGTCCTCCGGTTCGACGAACGGGATCCTCATCGCCTGCTGCACAGCGAAAACCGGTTCGGCGTCAGCGCGAGTGGGGTTGTCGAGATCTGGCCGGAACGAACGGTACATCGGTTCGCTCTGCAGCATGGGCGTGTTGGTGTTGGTCGGGTGCACGACGTTGGCCCGGATGCCGAAGGCCGACAGTTCGGTCGCGAGGTCATGGACGTAGCTCGACAATGCGCGTTTGGAGTGCACATAGGCCATCCCGCCCGGGTCTTTGCCGGGGTTGTCCTTCTTCGAGGTGTCCATCAATGCGGCGGTCGATCCTGTCGCGACGATCGAGGCTCCCTCGTTGAGGTACGGCAGCGCAACCTGAATCGTGTTGATCGTCCCGATCAGGTTGGTGTTGATCACATCGGTCCAGGCCTGCAGTGGGGGCCGGCCTTTCATGCCGGCGACCCCGGCCGCCGTCACCACGATGTCCAACGTGCCGAACTCGGCCAGTCCGCTTTCCAGCACCGCGTGCAGCGCTGCCGCGTCACGAACGTCGGCCTGCGCGAACACCACTCGTTGACCGGTTTTTTCGATCAGCCGCGCGGTCTCCTCGAGATCCTCCGGGCCCGACATCGGGTAGCCGATCGTGCTGATGTCATGGCAGATGTCGACAGCGATGATGTCGGCGCCCTCTTCGGCCAGCCGGACGGCGTGACAGCGGCCCTGGCCGCGGCCTGCGCCGGTAACGAAGGCAACCTTGCCCGCGACCCGGCCCTTGGTTTCGCCCACTACGTCTCCTCACGATTCTATTGACGAAATTCTCACGGTTGCTATGTGTTTCGGCCGCCGTTGACGCCCAAGATCTGACCGGTGATGTAGCTGGCTTCCTCGGACACCAAAAAGGCGCAGGCCGCCGCGATGTCTTCGGGCTTGCCGATCCGGCGCACAGGCGTTGCGGCGATGGTCTTTTCGATGTCGCCGAGGTTGCCGCGCCGCTCGGCGTTGCGCAGCATCGGGGTGTCGATGAAGCCCGGAGGTATCGCGTTGACCGTGATGCCGTTCGGGCCGTACTCCAGGGCCAGCGACTTGGTCAGGCCGTTGACTGCGGATTTGGCGGCGACGTAGTGGGACATGAAAGGGGCACCGGAGTGCGTGCTGGACGAGGAGATGTTGACGATGCGCCCCCAGCCGGCGTCCAGCATGTCGGGCAGCACAGCCTGGATCATGTGGAAGACCCCGTTGAGGTTGACATCGATCAGGCGCTGCCAGTCGTCGAACTCGATGTGGGCGAAGCGCTTGAACCCGTCAAGCCCGGCCGCGTTGACCAGAACGGTGATCGGCCCCGCCGCTTCGCGGATGCCGGCCAGCGCGGCGTCGATCTGCCCGCGCTTGGTGACATCGGCGGTGAACGCGAGGTCGGCGTCGGGCGGTTCGAGGTCGATGGTCGCGACCCGGTAGCCGTCCTTGCGCAGTCGCGCGACGATGGCAAGGCCGATCCCCGAGCCGCCGCCGGTGACAACAGCCGTTCTCACGGCGTCGCCGGGATAGGCGTCATACCGCACACAAAGAATCTCCCTTCCAGATGCGAGAACCCTACTCTCGCGTTGTGGGGGCTCGCAAGGCGATGCAGAAACCGGCCCCAACCTGGGTTGACGCCGCAATCTGTAGGTGCATATAGCGCCTACGAGGACAGCAGTCTCGTTTCTCCCGTTTCGTTGAATTCTCGTACAGGGAATGTAATATTCGCCCCGAATGAGAATGTAATTATCCCGATGTCGAGGAGCCCGAATGCCACCGCACGCCGCGACGATGCAGGACGCGCAGGCATCGACAGATAGCGGGCCTGACCGGCGGCTGCTGATCGACGGCGAGCTTGTCACCGCCGAGCACGTCTTCGCGTCCCTCAACCCGGCCACCGGTGAAGTGCTCGGTTACGCCCCCGACGCCGGCCTCGCCGAGGCGCAGCGCGCGATTGCGGCCGCGCGACGGGCCTTCGACACCACCACGTGGTCGACCGACACGGAGTTCCGCATCCACTGCCTCGACCAACTGCATCAGGCGCTGCTCGACCGCGCCGAGGAACTGCGTGAGCTCACCATCGCCGAGGTGGGCGCGACACGCGCCCTCACTCACGGCGCCCAACTCGACGAGCCAATCAAGATCGTCCGCTACTACGCCGATGTGCTGCGCAACTACTCGATGACCGAGGATCTCGGTGAAATCGAATCCCGCGGCATGCGGCACAAGCGCTGGGTGGAGAAGGAAGGCGCCGGCGTGGTGGGCGCGATCATCGCCTACAACTACCCGAACCAGCTGGCATTGGCGAAGCTGGCGCCGGCGCTGGCGGCCGGCTGCACAGTGGTATTGAAGGGCGCTCCGGACACCCCGCTGGTTACTTTGGCGCTCGGCGAGCTGATCGCCGAGCACACCGATATCCCGCCCGGCGTGGTCAACGTGCTCAGCTCGTCGGATTCGGCTGTCGGAGAAGCGTTGACGACCAGCCCGGACGTCGACGTGATCACGTTCACCGGGTCGACGCCCGTGGGCCGTCAGATCATGGCGGCGGCCAGCGAGACCGTCAAGCGCGTCTTCCTCGAACTCGGCGGAAAGTCGGCGGTCATCCTGCTCGACGACGCCGACTTCGCCGGCGCGAGTGTGTTCGCGGCCTTTTCGATGGTCACCCATGCCGGCCAGGGCTGCGCGCTGACTTCGCGGCTGCTGGTGCCCAGAAAGCATCACGACGAGATCGTCGAGTT
>NZ_JBYCLA010000579.1:0-7276 GCF_057473665.1 Mycobacterium sp. TH-M25 | reverse complement strand
CGGTGCTCGCCGGTGGTGAGCCGGTGACCGGGATCGAGCGGATTCAGCCGGTTTTGGTGGGGATGGGTTTGGCGTTGACCAAGCTGTGGCGGTCCTATGGGGTGCACCCCGATGCGGTGATCGGGCATTCGATGGGCGAGGTGACCGCGGCCGTGGTCGCCGGGGCGTTGACTCCCGCCGAGGGACTGCGGGTCATCACCACCCGCTCCACACTGATGGCACGACTCTCCGGACACGGCGCGATGGCGCTGGCGGAAGCTCCCGGTCTCGATTCAGTGCTACCGGAATTGCGGGCGGCGCTGGCCGATGTGGCACCGCGGGCGCCACGCATCCCAGTGAGCGTCACGAGCGGAGCAAAGCCGGTTTTCGATGCGGACTACTGGGCGGAAAACCTTCGTGCCCCGGTACGGTTGAACCAGACCGTGGCTGCCGCCGGCGCCGACTACGGCACCTTCGTGGAGGTCAGCCCGCATCCGGTGCTGGCCGACGCGATCAGCGACGTGATCGGCGACCATCACCACCACAGCATCGGAACCCTGCAGCGCGACACCCACGACACGTGGACGTTCCACACCAACCTCAACAGGACCCACACCACCCGCCCGCCGGAAACCGATCATCCCGCTGGACCCCATCCGGTTCTTCCACCCACCCCCTGGCACCACACCCGGCATTGGATGAGTTCCTCGGAACCGTCGGTGCGCCAGCCCGCGTCGCACTGGCTGAGGATCACCGAACGGTTGGAAGCCGCCGTATCCGCTGCCCGACCCGGTACCGTGCTCGGCGAGCATGTGGCGATCGCCACCACGCCGGCGGTGCATTTGTGGCAGGCATCGCTGAATCCGCAAGCCAAGCCATACCCGGGCACGTACCGTGTCGAGGGCGTCGAAGTGGTGCCGATATCGGTTCTGTTGCACACACTTTCATCCGCGGCAGCCGAATGCGGAGCGGCAGCTTTGTCCGACGTCCGATTCGAGCAGCCTCTCGTCGCCGACCAGCCGCGGGTGGTCCAGGTGGTAGCCGACGGCGAATCGGTCACGGTGTCATCAGGGTTGACGACGGGTGGCTCCACGGACGGCTGGATCAGCCACGCCAGTGCCCGGATCGTGCACACGCCCCACGACGACCGCGCAGTCCAGCGCCGCACCCCGGACTTGGCGGCCTGCGACGCGTCGTCGGTGGCCGGGTCGCGAGCCCAGTGCGGGATCGAGGGACTGCCGTTTGCGTGGTCGATTCATGCGTGCCGGTCGGCACCGGAGGCATTTGGCGCCGATGTGCTGTTGCCCGGGGCGTCGACTGTCGCGTTGCTGGATGCCGCCATCGACGTCGTGCGACAGGTGGACCGCGGCGGCCCTCGGCTGCTGGTTCCGGTGGCCGCCGACAGTGTCCGGTTGCATGCCGGTCTCGCCGATGCCCGCGGTGCCGTCGAGGTGCATCGGCGCGACAGCAACGACAACGAGGTGATCGTCGACATCGTCGCGACGACGCCCGACGGCACTATCTGCGTGGATATCCGGTCCCTTCGCTACCACGCCGCGTCGCAGTCCGAATCGGCACCGGTCATCTGGTCGCAGGTGTCCGGGGAGCAGATGGTCGACCAACTCGAGACCAAGCTGCAAACAGTGCTCGCCCGCGAACTGGGGATGCCGGCGTCAGCGGTGGGCGTGGACCGGGCGTTCCCTGAGTTGGGGCTCGATTCGACCATGGCGATGATCGTCCTACGGGAGACCACCCGATTGGTGGGCTTCGAAGTACCGGCGACGATGTTATGGGAAAACCCGACCATCTCTTCGTTGGCCAGGTGCCTGGCGGAATCGATCGCTGCACCGCACGCAGCCGACGGCGTCCCCGAGGAAAACCTTGCCGGGGTGACGCTCGACTCGCCGAGCGGTGTGTTGGACGAGTTGTTCGACCACGTGGAGTCGGCGCCGGTGGGTAGCGAGCACGGTAGTTTGTGATCACAACGACGAGCCCGGTCGGCTCGTCATCGCGTGCGCAAACGGTCAGGGGAGTAAGGGATTGTTTCCATCATCGGTCATTCGCAAGCTGGCCAACAGCGAGGAAATGCTCGCTGCGACGGAGCATTTCGTCGGACTCGGCGCCCATCTCGAGGGTCCGATCGATATCGACGCGCTGTCGGAGGCCTTCGATGCGCTACTCGAGGCGTACCCGATCTTGTGTGCCCGTCTGGAGCGGGACGCCGACGGGCGGCACCAGTTCGTCACCGATGATCTGCTGCACGCCGGACTCGAAGTCATCGAACTCGACGACCCGGACGCCGAGGCCCCAGCGCCACGATTCGACCAGAGCGAGGCGCTGGTCGGCCTTCGCGTGACCGTCCGCGCCGGCCAGGCGCACCCGACGCTCTATGTTCATCACGCCCTTGCCGACGGCCATCACATGTACGGCCTCATCGAGGAGTTGCTGTCCTTCTACACCGACCTGGTCTGCACCGGCAGCATTGGCCCGATCACCGCCGCGCCCGCGCCGGAGTCGATCGAGACTGTGCTGGCCGAGCGGGGCATCACCAAACAACAGCGCTCGGGGATCGAACGTTTTCTTCCGGCGATGTTCGCCTACGATCTGCCGCCCTCCCGACGAGCCGACACTGGCATCAAACCGGCTTCGCCGGTGCGAGTTCCGACGGTATCGTGCCGGCTCAGTGAGCAGGCGACACACGCCCTCGTCGAGTTGTGCCGCGCGCACGGGCTCGGCCTGCACGCGGTGCTCTCTGCGGTGATCCTCATCGCGGAATGGCAGCTCCGGGGCCGGCTCAACGTCCCGGTGCCATTCATTTACACCGTTGATCTGCGCTACTTTCTGTCGCCGCCGGTGTCGGCGACCGGGTGCACGAACCCGGTCGGGTTGGGGACTTATCTCGCCGAGATCGACCACAAGACCGGCGTCATCGACCTCGCCCGCGACATCGCCGCAACCTTCAAGGCTGACCTGGCCGACGGGGTGATCCAACAGTCTCGGTTGCACTTCAGCCCGCAATACGACGGAAATGCCCCGGGCTTACCGGATGTCGTGCTGCTCTCCGACAATGGCCTGGTCCCTCCGGTCCGGACACCGCCCGACGTGAAGGTGACGGCCACGCACGGCGAGATGTACTTCGTCGTCAGCGCGGGAATCGAGATCTACTTCACCCAGATCTTCGCCGAGCAGCTCAACGTCGAGTACCACTCGCACGGTCCAGCGCCGGAACGTTCGATCGAGCTGATCCGGTCGCTGCTCTGCGCCGTCGCCGAGCAGCATGCCGCCACCAGCGTCAGTTGACTGTCCCGAAGGTGTAACGGTGATATTGCAGTGCCCGCCGCAGCGGCGGGACGGCGCGCACCAGGTGCCGCGCCAACTGGAACACCGCCGATGCCCGGCGCAGCGTGTTCGCGTCGAAAAACGTGACGGCGGTAAGCAATCGGATCCCACGGACTCGTTGCACGACGTCGGCCGGACTATTGACGGCCCAATGCAGTGTCGAGCCGGACTGCCGCTGCAGGCGGTGCGCCTTCTGCGAGCGGATGGTGAGCCAGTTGTAGAAGTCGATCTGCAATTCACCGGATTCGAATCGGTCGACGACATGTTGGAGCAGGGCGATGCCGTCGCTTTCGGTCAGATACATGCTGATGCCTTCAGCCAGGAACAGCACGGGCCGGTCGGCAGGAATTCGGTCGAGCCAGGACGGATCGGTGGCCGCCGTGGCAATCAGGTGGTAGCGCGGGCGGCTCGGAAAAACCTTCTGCCGCAATGCGATTACCGCGGGATAGTCGACGTCGTACCATTCGACACCTGGGCCGGGATCCAGCCGGAACACCCGGCTGTCCAGTCCGCAGCCCACATGCACCACCGTCGCTTGCGGATTGGCGGCCAGAAACTCGCGGGCCCAAATGTCGTACTGGGCGGTTCGCACCGTCACCAGCGGCGTCCAGCGGTCGGACACCTTGAGTGCGCGCCAGTCGTAGTCGATGCGATCGACCGCGTCCTTGGCGAATGCGTCACCGAGGATGGGCCGATCCCAGTCGGCGTCCAGCGCTTTGCAGTACAGCGTCGTCAGCATAGTCTGTGCGGGGCCGCTGAGGTCGACGGCGACTTTGTCATTCACGGCCCAGAGCCTAGTGGTGATCGCAAGCGCGGCGGAGCCGGGCGCGGCGGGTCATCACGTGAGCAACCTAGTGGTGATCGCAAGCGCGGCGGAGCCGGGCGCGGCGGGTCATCACGTGAGCGGCCCAGTGCGCGACCTTCGATGATGGAGATGTGATGACGGATACGACGAAACCCGGTCGCGCTGAACGGCCTCCGCAGGTGTTGCTGCTCTACTACTCCTACACGGGGCAGTCGATCAAGGTGCTCGAGGCCGCGGGCGACGTCTTCCGCGCGCGTGGCTGCGAAGTGCACACAGCGGGGATCGAGTTCACCGATCGGCGGTATGCCGACCGGTTTTCGCGGTTCCCGATGCGACGGGTGTGGCCCGACATGCTCAGCGTGCTGGGCGCCCAGAAGCGCGGCGAGACCGGTGAGATCGTCATCCCCGACAACGCGCGCGGCGGTGATTACGACCTGATCTGTATCGGCTCACCGACCTGGTGGCAGACGGTGAGCATGCCTTTGCGCTCCTTCTTGAAGTCGGACGAGGCGGCTACATTGTTGTCCGGCAAGCCGTTTGCGGTATTTACCGTGTGTCGCCAGTTCTGGCGGGAAAACTTTGACGCGGTGCGCGAGCTTGCCGAACAGCAGGGCGGACACTTCGTCGACGAGATCCATTTCACCTATCCCGGCGATCCGCTGCGCTCCATGCTGTCGCTGACCAGTTACCTGGGGTCGGGCGAATACCGCAGGCGCTACCTGGGCATACCCATCCCGTCGACCAATGTGCAGCCAGTGCAGTTGGAACAAACCCGGACCTTTGCGGCTATGCTGGCGGATCGGTTGTTCGGCAAAGGATCTGGGTAAGCTGACCAGAAGTGCGCCTAGCCGCGATGACCATATACCTGTTGAGGAGTTCGCTCTACGATGTCGCGTTCGTTCGACGTGTCCGCCGACTCGACCGCCAGTATCGAGCAGGTTCATCAGGCCTTCAGCGGCGCGGACTACTGGCAGGCAAGGCTTGCGACGCTGCATGGCAGCACCACGCTGGAATCGTTGATCGTCGATGACGACCGGACCGTGCGGGTGGTCACCACCCAGGATTTGGGTCGCGACCTGCTGCCCGGACTGCTCACCAAATTCTATCGCCGCGATCTCACCGTCCGGCACACTGAAGTGTGGCGGCCGACCGACGGCCAGTTGCGCGGCGAGATCAGCGTCGCGGCGTCCGGGGCGCCGGGATCGGGTTCTGGTAGCGCACTGGTCGCGCCGATCGACAACGGTTGCCGGATGACCTTCACCGGGGTTGTCGAGTTCAAAGTCCCGCTGGTCGGCGGTTCCGTCGAAACCTTCATAGCGCGTGAGTTCACCCGGGAAATCCCGGAAATCCAGAAGTTCACCGCGACGTGGATCACCGAGAATGCCTGACACCCACACCGAGGTAGGACGCCACAGATGAGCGACGCGCCGCGTATCGACCCGCCGGCCTCGGCGCGGTCACCGGTCGCGCCGGCCACCACGGAGGCGCTGGCCGGTCTGAACATGCCGCTGATCGAGGCGATGATGACGCAGCGGGCCGTTCGGCGCGTCCATCCCGACCCCGTCGATGACGCAGTGGTGTTGAAGTGCATCGAGTTGGCGTTGCGCGGCCCCACCGGCGCCAACGGACAGAACTGGGAATTCATCGTCGTCAAGGACCGCCGCGTCATAGAAAAGCTCGCCGAGCGTTACCGGCGGGGCTGGAAGTTCTCCTACGGCGGACTGCTCAGCAGGGCGGGCGACAACGACCCGTCACTGGCCAAGGTCATCCGCGCGGCGCAATGGCAAGTCGACCACTTCACCGAGATCCCGGTTCTGGTGGTGGCCTGCCTGCGGTTGACCGTCCGCGAAGGGCGGGTGCCGTCTTCGGTGATGCCCCATGCCGCCCTGTCCGGATATTGGGGTTCGATCTACCCCAGCGTGCAAAACCTTCTACTGGCGGCGCGCGCGATGGGCTTGGGCGCATCGCTGATCACCCTGCCGCTGTGGGGAGTCCGGCGGGCCCGCAGGATTCTCGGCCTGCCGCGTTCGGTGACGCCCTGCTGCGTGGTGGCGCTCGGATGGCCGCGCGGGCGCTACGGCCCGACGACGCGGTTGGCCGTCGAGCAGGTCGTCCACCTCGACACCTACGGCAACCGCGCTTGGTTGGGCAACTGATCGACGACGTGGACAAGAATTAGTCGGCACACCACACGATCCAACCGCGGCTCCGCGCCGAATGCATGTCGACAGGAATCCGATCAGGTACGTGGACTGAGCGGCTCTCAGATCGATCCGGGGGACCGAATGCAGGCTGCTTTGCGACCGTACGTCTTGGCAAGTGCCGCCGCGCTGGCGACGAGCATGGTCGCAGCCATGCCGCTTGCTGCGCGCTCACCCCAGCTTCCGGTGCGCAGTATCGCGACTCGCCTCGTCGACGCCGACTCGATCCTCAACGTTCCGGTCAACCTGTTCGACGACCTCGCGAACATTCCGTACAACGAGGTGCAGGGGTTGAACGTACTCGCGGATTCGCTGCTGTTCAGCGGGAACATTTTCGTTCCCAACGCCACGAACCTCTTTGGAACAGACCCCGGTGACATCGGCCACTACATGGGGATCATCGACACGGCGATCCCGTTCTCGTCGATATCCGGGCTGGATCAACCGGAAATCGATCCCGTAGCCGATGCGGATGGTACGGCGGGCTTGGGCCAACAACTGGCGCTGCTGGCGGCGGCGGAGCTCCCGATTAGTGCGTCCTGCGACGCCGAGACCTGCGCGCCGATCGTCCCAACGGACGTGGTCACCGGCAGCACAGACTTCGACCGAGTCATCGAGTTCGTGGAGACGATCACCGGACAGGAGCCCCTCGGAATATTCGACAACTGGTTAACGGTCCCCCTTTCGGAGTTGACGAGCGGGGACTTCACGTTCACCTCCGCCGACGACGCGGGACTCGTCGACCCCAGCCCCGACACCGGCCCGGACGGAGCGGTGACAAGCCTTTACGGTTTCGACGGCACAACCGATCCGACTGGCGCCACCGCCGGCCTGATGCCGTGGGCCGGCGACACCTTCAAGCTGAACCTGTTCGGTCCCTTCGAGGACTTCTACAACAGCTTGATAGCTGCGCCGTCGACCTCCGGCATCGACGGCACCGGTATCGAGCTTC
>NZ_JBYCLA010000578.1:0-3266 GCF_057473665.1 Mycobacterium sp. TH-M25 | reverse complement strand
GTTGTTGCACGTCGTCGACGGCTCAGACGCCAATCCGCTGGCTCAGATCAACGCGGTTCGTCAGGTGATTTCCGAGGTTGTCGCGGATCACGGGGGCGGTGGCGCGGAGGCGCCGCATGAGCTGCTGGTGGTCAACAAGATCGACGCCGCAAGCGATCTGATGCTGGCCAAGCTTCGTCACGGGTTGCCGGGCGCCGTGTTTATCTCCGCTCGCACCGGGGACGGTATCGACGTGTTGCGGCGACGGATCGTCGAGCTCGCCGTGGCCACCGACACCGCGGTCGACGTGGTCATCCCGTACGACCGTGGTGATCTGGTGGCTCGCCTGCACGCTAACGGGCGAGTCCAGCAGGCAGAGCACCACTTGAACGGCACCCGGATCCGCGCCCGCGTCCCGGTGGCGCTGGCCGCGAGCCTGCAAGAGTTTTCGGCCTACTGATAGCCGTTGCCGGCCAGACGTCACCGAGTTTATAGTCGCCGTCGGTGCGCGGCGCATCGCTTGGTTGGCCAGGTGGCGGGTCGGGCGGCAAGCTATCGACCAACCATCCGGTTGGTATATGTTGGGCGGCGAAGTTCCCGTTCGTCGGAGGTCATGTTATGAGCCGTGCCGACGACGATGCAGTGGGGGCACCTCCCAGCCGCGAAGCGGCGAGGGGACGAAGCGATGAGGAGGAGCGGCGCATGAGCGGTGCCGTCAAGTACCAGCGCACCCTTTTCCAGCCTGAGCATGAATTGTTTCGCGAGTCCTACCGAGGCTTCCTCGATCGCCACGTCGCGCCGCACCACGGCGAATGGGAGAAGGCGAGGATCGTCGACCGTGGGGTGTGGCTCGAGGCCGGCAAGCAGGGCTTCCTCGGGATGGCGGTGCCCGAGGAGTACGGCGGCGGCGGTAACCCCGACTTCCGGTACAACACGATCATCACCGAGGAAACCAGCGCCGGGGGCTACAACGGGATCGCGTTCGGCTTACACAACGACATCGTGGCCCCGTATCTGCTGAGTCTGGCCACTGAGGAGCAAAAGCAGCGTTGGTTGCCCAAATTCTGCACTGGGGAACTGATCAGCGCGATTGCGATGACCGAACCGGGAACCGGCAGCGACCTGCAGGGCATCAAGACCCGCGCGGTCAAGCAAGGTGATCACTACATACTCAATGGCGCAAAGACTTTCATCACCAACGGAATCAACTCAGACCTGGTGATCGTGGTGGCGCAAACCGATCCGGACAAGGGCGCGCAGGGTTTTTCGCTGCTCGTTGTCGAACGCGGCATGGAGGGCTTCGAACGCGGCCGCCATTTGGACAAAATCGGACTGATCGCGCAGGACACCGCCGAGCTGTCGTTCACCGACGTACGCGTTCCGGCAGAAAACCTGCTTGGCCAGGAGGGGATGGGATTCATCTACCTGATGCAGAACCTGCCGCAGGAGCGGATCTCGATCGCCATCATGGCAGCCTCGGTGATGGAGAGGGTGCTGGAACAAACATTGCAATACACCAAGGAGCGCAAAGCTTTTGGCAAGCCAATAGGCAGCTTCCAGAATAGCCGGTTCGTACTGGCCGAGCTGGCGACCGAGGCCACCGTGGTGCGCATGATGGTCGACGAGTTCATTCGTCTGCACCTCGAGGAGAAGCTAACTGTGGAACAGGCCGCAATGGCGAAGTGGTATGCCAGCGAGAAGCAGCTACAACTGGTCGACCGCTGCCTTCAGCTGCACGGCGGGTACGGCTACATGCGCGAATACCCAGTCGCCCGCGCCTATCTCGATGCCCGGGTTCAGACGATCTATGGCGGGACCACCGAGATCATGAAGGAGATCATCGGCCGAAGCCTCGGTGTCTAGCGTACGTCAGTTGCCATTTCAGCTAGATGGCTAGCCTGCCGGTGCCATTGAAATGAAATACATTGTCGTGCAACGACATCTGATCGTCTGTCCCGACTTCCGTAGATAGTGGGCATACAGGTCATAGGATTGACCTCCTGGCGACCAAAGCGTAGCAGCGGGTTTGGAAGGCGCGGGTTCCTAGTTTGCAACCGCCGCATCCTCCCCACGGCCCGCACAGCAAGACAACCACCGATCTGAACGACTCAATCGTCGCCGACGTCATGGACCGGACTGGGGCATCGTGCGCTAGCACCCGTGTCCTTTGGCATCACCGTCATCGCGTAGGCTGGGGCCGCTGGAGTTCTTCAGTGTTCACGCCCTTCGATCTGTCGGGAGAGTGCTAGTGATTGCATTTGGGTCAGGATCAGAGAGCTTGGTGGGGGATCCTCGTCTGGCAAGTGGGGCAGGTGAGGTGATAGTAGAGTCAGAGGTCCTCACTACCGCAGGCACCGATATGGTGAAGCTTGCTGACCGTGTTTCGACAGCCAAGACCCAGAAGGTCCCGGTGACTACCAAGGTTCTCCCGCCGGGAACCGATAGCGTGTCAGCTCTGTTAGCGAGATTTTTTAATACCCGCGGGCAGCAGTATCAGCTGCATACCGATCGGGGCGCCGAGATCGGCAGGGAGATCGGCCAGGGCGTGACGGCTGCCGCAAAGGCTTATGAGGACGCCGATACGATTTTATGAGAATCTGACGACTGAGGGCTGTGAAGAAGCTGGCAACGAGCCTGAGTCATCTCAGCTATGGCTGCTCACGGGTTGCTACTGGCAATAGATTTGCCAGCGATATGTGATATCGAGTTTGGGGGGAAGTAACTAAGGTGTTCAATTTCCACGCACTACGACCCGACATCAACGCTCAAAAGCTTCGTGGTCCGGGTTCTGGCCAGCTGCGGGACGTTGCGCGGGCATGGCATAGTCTGGCGGACGAGTTAGCCCTGTTCGTGGACGAGTGGGTATCCAAAATCCGCACGGCGGACCTGTATTTTCGCGGTCCGGCGGCGGGTCAGATTTCAGTCGCGGCAAACCAATACGGGCGCTGGCTGGCGGAACACGCCGCAGCGGCCACTAGGACCGGCGACCAGCTCGATGAAGCGGCGGCGGCCTACGACACGGCGGTCGCCACGATGGTGCCGGCGCCGACGGTGGTGGCCAACCGCCTGAAGGTCCAGACGCTGAAGTTAGGCAACCTTCTCGGGACTTTCACTGCCGCGATCGCGCAGGAGGAAGCCGCCCACCAAGAGATGTGGACCCACAATGCGGACGTGATGACGACATACAAGCGCGAGGTTTTCAGGATAATGGAGCAGGAAAGGCCGATTATTCCGGCGCCGATGGTAGGCCCGCATGAGGCACTGAGTCGGTTGGGGGACTTCGACCC
>NZ_JBYCLA010000577.1:0-15278 GCF_057473665.1 Mycobacterium sp. TH-M25 | reverse complement strand
AGCCGCCAAGGCCAGGCGCCGCTTGATCGGCGGCGGGGCGCTGGATCTGCTCACGCCAACCAAAGATACCGGGAGATGACGACCAGCCCGGGCCGAACTGCAACTTCGCGGCCAGCGGACCCAGCGCGCAAATCGCTCCGGCCGGCGCCGGCACGCCGACGAAGAACTCCCGCGCAAAAGGCGGCTGGCTGACGTCGTCGAGCAGCGCGTTGAACCTGGCCAGCCGCAACACGACCGACACGGCGTAGAGCATGACGACCACCCAGCCGGCCGGCAGTGCCGCCAGCATCGACACATACATCACCACCGCCGGGGCGACGCCGAAGTTGACCGCGTCGGCCAGCGAGTCGATCTCCTCGCCCATCCGCGACTCGGCATCCAGCGCGCGCGCCACCCGGCCGTCGAGTCCGTCGAGAACCGCGGCGGCGGCGATCAGCGCGATCGCCATGTACGCCTGGCCTTCCAACACAACCCGGATCGACGTCAGCCCCGCGCAGATCGCCAGCACACTCATCTAGCTGGGCAGGATGCGCAGCGGGACGTTCCGCTTGCCGCGCGGCTTGGAAGTGATCACGACAGGTGCGCCAGCACCGTCTCGCCGGCGACCGCGCGCTGACCGAGGCCGACCATCACTTGAGCGCCCGCAGGCAGATACGTGTCCAGCCGTGACCCGAATCGGATCAGCCCGTAGGTGTCACCGATCGAGAGCCTGTCGCCGGCGTGGACGTTGCACACGATCCGGCGGGCTACCAGGCCGGCGATCTGGACGGCCACGATCTCGGCCCCGTCGGCGGTGCGGATCCGCACGCTGTTGCGCTCGTTGCTCTCGCTGGCGACGGGCAGGTCGGCCGACCCGAACAGGCCCGGGCGATGCGCCACGGCGATCACCTCACCGCTCACCGGGGCCCGCTGGACATGGGCGTCGAACACCGACAAGAAAATGCTGACCCGGGTCAGCTCCGCATCGCCCATCCCCAACTCCGATGGTGGCGCGGCGGACTCGATCAGACAAACCTGGCCGTCGGCCGGTGCGACGACGACGCCGGGTCGGGTCGGCGGTACTCGCGGCGGGTGTCGGAAGAAGCCGGCACAGGCGCCGGCCGTCAGCAACCCGGCGCGGCGCAGCCAGCGCGAGCGGTGGCCGAGAAGCGCCAGGCCCAGCCCGGCGGAAATGAACGGCAGGCCGGCGGGATGGACGGGCGGAACGGTCTGCCGCAGCAGCGAGAGCATGTGCTGCGGGTTGATCGTCGGTTTTTCGGCGGTCGAGCGGGGACGTCGTGCCACCCGGATATCCTAGAAGAGCCGCGACCGTGCTCAGACCGGATACGCGACGCCGGTCAGTTCCTCCGACACCGCCCACAGCCGGTGCTGCAGGTTTGGATCGTGGGACTGCGCGCTGGACGACACCAGCCTGGGGTGGCCGCGCAGCTCGCCGAGGCCGTCTGGCCCGTAGTACTGGCCCCCCTCGACAGCCGGGTCGGTGGCGGCCCGCAGGGTCGGCAGGGCGCCCATGTCCGCACCCTGGAAAAGCAGCGGGCCGGTCAGCGCCATCAGCGGTTTGAGCAGCGTCGGCGCGTTGCGACCCAGCTCGGTGCTGGACGCCCCGGGGTGGGCGGCGACGGCGATGGTGTTGCTGTGGTGCTCGGTCAGGCGGCGCTGCAACTCGTAGGTGAACAGCAGGTTGGCCAGCTTGGACTGGCCGTAGGCGGCGAACCGGTCGTAGCGGCGTTCCCACTGCAGATCGTCGAAGTGGATCTCGGCACGCAGTCGGTGGCCTGTGCTGCTGACCGTCACCACCCGGGAATCCCGCACCGGCAGCAGATGGTCCAGCAGCAGCCCGGTCAGCGCGAAATGGCCGAGATGGTTGGTGCCGAACTGCATTTCGAAGCCGTCGTCGGTGAGTTGCTTGGGAGTCCACATCACCCCGGCGTTGTTGATCAGCAGATCGATGCGCGGGTAGGCCTTGCGCAGTGCGGCGGCCGCGGCGCGCACCGAAGCCAGTGAGCTGAGGTCGAGTCGCTGCAGGGTCACGTCGGCGGCTGGATGGGCGGCAACGATACGTGCCAGCGCGAGATTGCCCTTTTCCAGGTTGCGCACGGCCAGGACGACGTGTGCGCCGGTCTGGGCCAGCGCGGCGGCGGCGTGGAAACCGAGACCGGTGTTCGCGCCGGTGACGACGGCAACCCGACCGCTCTGGTCGGGTATGTCGGCGGTGGTCCATTTACCGTCGGAACCCATCGCAGGACACGATACCGGTCCAAGCTTGGGTTTCGCCGTGTCGGTGCAATTCGGGTGGGCGTCGGTGGCATTGTCGTAAAGCGTGGAAATGGTCGATCCCGCGCAGTTGCCCAGTCGGCGCGCACCGTTGCGATGGGCGGTTGGCGGTGTCGTTCCGTGGCTGCTGCTGGCTGTGGGTCAATTCGTCTGGTTCGCGCTGGACAAGCGAATGCCGTGGCTGCACATCTCGATCGGCGTCGTGACGGTGCTCGGCGTGGTGATGTCGGTGGCCCTGGTGCCGCTGTGGCGCTACCGGGTGCACCGCTGGGAACTCAGCCCGCAGGCGGTGTTCACTCGCACCGGGTGGCTGATCCAGGAACGCCGCATCGCACCGATCTCGCGGGTGCAAACCATCGATACCTATCGCGGCCCGGTCGACCGGCTGTTCGGGTTGGCCAACGTCACCGTCACCACGGCCTCATCGGCCGGTGCGGTGCACATTCTGGCGCTCGACGTCGACGTCGCCGACCGGTTGGTGGCTCAGTTGACCGACATCGCGGCGATCGGCGACGAGGATGCGACATGACGTGCGCGCGCGACCCGGCCGTGCGCAGCATGAGCGACGCCAGTGCCGAGGAGTGGCGCCGGTGAGCACGGCCGGGTGGCAGTGGCTGAGTCCGAGGATGTTGCTGGTCCACCCGATTCATGAGCTGGTGCGCGAACTGCCGATCCTGATCGGCGCCGTCGTGGTGGGCACCACCACCGGTAACCAGTGGTGGACGGTCGGGGTGGTGGCCTATACCGTCGTGATCGGTGTGGCGCGCTGGGTAACCACCAGCTATCGCATTGATGCCGGCCAGTTACAGCTGCGAACCGGTCTGCTGCGACGCCAGGTCTTGTCTCTGCCGCTCAACAGGATTCGTTCGGTCAGTAGCGATGCGCGCCTGCTGCACCGGCTGTTCGGCTTGGCGATCCTGCGGGTGAGTACCGGCCGAGAAGCCAATGGCGGGAGCGGGTCCGCAGCGTTCGAGCTCAACGCCGTCGAGGTCGGCCAGGTGCCGCGGTTGAAGGCGATCTTGCTGGCCGACTCGGCTGAGCCGGCTCAGGCCACCGCGGCGCACCTCGATGAGGTACTGGCCCGCTGGCATCCGGCTTGGCTGCGGTATTCGCCGTTGAGTGTGTCGGGTCTGTTGTCGTTGGGTGCAGCCGCCGGTGTGGTTTACGAGTACGGATTCGTTGGGCCGCTGCAGCATTCGCCGATCGTGACGTCGCTGCTCGATGCGTCCCGGCGGCTGGGGACGGTCAACACCGCCGCGGTCGCCGCCGGCGTGATTGTGGTGGCATCGGTGGTCTTGGCGGTGGTCCGCTCGTTGCTCACCTGGGGCAACCTGGTGCTGCTGCGTCAGGCCGACGTCCTGCACCTGCGGCACGGCCTGTTGAGGCTTCGCGAGCGTTCCTACGACATGAGTAGGCTGCGCGGCGGGACTCTGCGACAACCGCTGCTGGTGCGGGTGTTCGGCGGCGCCCGATTGGATGCGGTGATGACCGGTGTGCACGGTGCCGGCGAGGCGTCGGTGCTGCTGCCGCCGTGTCCGGCGGCCACCGCGGAGGCGGTGCTGACCGAGTTGATCGGTGATCGTGCGGTGGTCTGCGGCCCGCTGCGCGGCCACGGCCGCCGGGCCGCGACCCGACGATGGACGCGAGCCCTCGGCCTGCCCGTGTTGGCGGGCGTGGCGCTGGCCGTTGTGGCCGTTGTCGGAGGTAAATCGGCTGTGCCCGTGTGGATTTGGCCTGCATGGATCGCGGTGACGGCGTGGTGCGCGCTGCTGGCGGTGGACCGGATCGGCGCGCTCGGCCACTGGGTCCACGACGGCTGGATGGTGATGCGGTCGGGCAGCGTGGAACGACGCCGCGACTGCCTCGCCACCGCCGGCATCATCGGCTGGACGGTGCGCCAGACGCCGTTCCAGCGCCGGGCCAAGGTCGCCACGTTGGTCGCGGCGACGGCCGCCGGCGTCAAACGCTATCCGTTGATCGACGTCCCGGAGGACATTGTGTGGTCGATTGCGGCCGAGGCGTCGCCGTGGGTGGCCGACAGTGCCTGGGCCCGCCGCTAGGGCGGGCCGAACGTCGACTTATCGTTGAGATTTGGGCGATTTTTGCCCGACAACTCGACGCTCGGCGCGCAGGACACTAGGCGGTCAGCCCCCGCACCGCGAGGATGCGCTCCGCTAGTTGCTCGCTGGTGGCCGCGGCCACCGGCGGCCCGCCGCAGAGCCGACGCAACTCGTTGTGAATCCAGCCGTGCGGCTTGCCAAGTCGGTAGTGGGCCGCTGACACCAGCGCGTTGAGTTCGCGGCGGAGGTCGCGCAGCTGGCCGTGCCGGGTGACCGGCTCGGCAGTGGCGACGTTGTCGCGGGTGCGCCGGTCATACTGCTCTTCTTGCTGGCGGCGCAACAACTCTCGCATCTGCCCGGCGTCCAGCAGGCCGGGGATGCCGAGGTAGTCGGCTTCTTCGTCGCTGCCGGCGGGGGTGGCGGTGCCGAACGAGGAGCCGTCGAAGATCACCTGGTCCAGTTCGGCGTCGGCGCCCAGCGACTCGAACTTGTTGTCCATCTCGGACGGCTCGTCTTGGCGGCGCTGCGCTTCCTCAAGCTCGTCGGACTCCCGATGTGGTTGGCCGAGAACATGATTGCGCTGAGCTTCCAACTCGCTGGCCAGCAGCAGCAGCGCCGGCACCGACGGCAGGAAGACGCTCGCGGTCTCGCCGGGCCGCCGGGACCGGACGAACCGGCCGATCGCCTGAGCAAAGAACAACGGCGTGGAGGCGCTGGTGGCGTAGACGCCGACCGCCAGGCGTGGCACGTCGACACCTTCGGATACCATCCGCACCGCGACCAGCCAGCGGGTGTTCGAGGCGGCGAACTCCGCGATGCGTTTCGACGCACCCGGATCGTCCGACAACACGACCGTCGGCTCTTCACCCGTGATCCGTTTCAGCAGAACGGCATACGCGCGGGCGGCCTGTTGATCCGAGGCGATCACCATGCCGCCGGCGTCTGGAACGCCGCCGGCCCGCAGCTGCCGTAACCGGGTGTCGGCCGCGGTGACGACCGCAGGCATCCATTCGCCGGTCGGGTCCAGCGCGGTGCGCCAGGCCCGCGCGGTGTGCTCGGCGCTGGCCGGCTCGCCGAGTCGCGCGGCGTATTCGGCTCCGGCGCTGTCGCGCCAGCGCGTCTCGCCGGAGTACGCCATGAACACCACTGGGCGCACCACCCCGTCGGCGAGTGCGTCGGTGTAGCCGTAGGTGTGATCGGCCTGCGACCGCATCAACCCGCCGGCGTCCGGTTCATAACGCACGAACGGGATCGCGGAGTCGTCGCTGCGAAACGGTGTGCCGGTCAGCGCCAACCGGCGGGTGGCGTCGCCGAACGCTTCGGAGAGGGCGTCGCCCCAGCTCTTGGCCTCGCCGCCGTGGTGGATCTCGTCGAAGACGACCAGCGTCCGTCTGCCCTCAGTGCGCACCCGGTGACGGCTAGGGTGGCTGGCGACCTGTGCGTAGGTGACGACGACGCCGTGGTACTCCGCCGAGGTGTGTGCGGCGCTGTTGCTGAATTTCGGGTCCAGTGCGATGCCGTCGACGGCGGCCGCCGAGGCCCACTGCACCTTGAGGTGTTCGGTGGGCACCACCACGGTGATGGCCTCGATGGTGCGGTCGGCCAGCAACTCGGCGGCGATGCGCAGAGCAAACGCGGTCTTGCCCGCACCGGGGGTGGCGACCAGCAGATAGTCACGTGGTTTGGCGCTCAGGTAACGCACCAAGGCTCGACGTTGCCAGCCCCGCAAAGCCCGGGTGCTGGGCGCTTGAACTGCCCGCACCCGAGACTCCAATCTGATCGAGATGCAGTCTAGGGCAAGCACATCGGGCCATGCATCTCCGCAGGACGGCGGCGCGTCGCCGAGCGTCGACGCCACAACACCCCAGGCCGCTGGATCGCAGCCCGGGGTGTTGAGCGCGCTTGGTTACGTCCTACAGGCCCAGGAACGTCGACGGGTCCGCGAGGCTACTGAGACCGGCGAAAGCATCGCCCGGGTCGAGAGCTGCGGTGGGGTTGAAATCAGCGACCAGTGAACTCAGGTTGAGATCACCGAGCGGCGTCACAAACGTGTCGGTCGCAGTGCCGGCACCGCCACTGGCGCTTGGGATATCCGTGTAAATGTTCTCGTACCCATTGCCGAAGTTGTAGACGTCATAGACCGTTCCTGTTGCCGGCAGAGACGGACTCGACGTGCCGATGGGGTCGTCCCCGACGACGGTGATCTGCGTGTTCGTCATACCGTAGACGTTTGCCACGTCTTCGTTGGTCGAGACAACACCGAGTTCGTCACCAGAAGAGTTGTAAGCCTCGAACAATTGGGGTGTCGTGCCGCCGTCCAAGAACGGTGAGGCACTGAAATCAGGGGTCACCGGCACGTAGCCCTGCTCAAAGGCGAGGGTGGAGGAGTTCAGGTCGATGGGATCGAAGGTGTAGCCACCGAGTGTGAAGGCATCCGAACCGGTCGCAGACGGTGCGACGGCGGACGCGGCATCGGCGGCGGCGCTGCCCGAGTCGGCGAATGCGACGGCGACGGGCAACAAGGTGGTGGCCAGCAGTCCCCCGGCGGCTGCGGCCAGTGACAGCGGGATACGACGGTTCATGGTTCTCCCCTTTTGTTGTGTGCGTGTGCGTGTGCGGTGCAACGTCACAACTTCCCCCCCGAGAAACCTGTGCGATGTCTGAGCATATGCAAAAGGTCGCTGTGGTTGTTGTCAGCCAGGTGCCGGTCCGCTGGGAATCTGCTGTGGCTGCCGTCGTGCGACATCACCGCGTTGACGCGGCTCCGTTGCGCGCACCGTAGCCTGTCGGCGGCTGAGTAACTCAGCTCGTAACATCAATCGTGTGACAACGCCGACCGTCGACGAAAACGCCCGATCGGAACGGCTTGTGGACGCCCAGGCCAAGGCGGCGCGGTTGTTCGACGAGATCGAACGCCGCGGCCTGATCCGCCCGGGGGTGGGTGAGAAAGCGTTGTCCGACGAGATCCGCGACCTGGCCGCGACGCTGCTCGGGGTGACGGCGCACTGGCATCGGCGGATCGTGCGGGCCGGTGAGAACACCCTGCAGCCGTTCACCGAGCATCCGCCGGACCGGGTGATCGCCGAGGGCGATATCGCATTCCTGGACCTCGGCCCGATCTTCGAGGAGTGGGAGGCTGACTTCGGCCGCACGTTCGTGCTCGGGGATGACCCGCACAAGCTCGCCGTGCGCGACGCGCTACCAAGGGTGTGGGACGCGGGACGCGACTACTTCGACAGCCATCCGGACATCACCGGTGCCGAGTTGTACGACCACGTCGTCGAATTGGCGCACGCTGAGGGATTCGAGTTCGGTAGTCCGATCGCCGGACACTTGCTCGGGGAGTTCCCGCACAAGAAGGTCGTCGGCACTGACGCGCAGTGGTACGTCACGCCGGGGTCGAACAAGCCGATGCGCCGCCTCGACCCCCAGGGCCGGGTCTGCCATTGGATCCTGGAGATCCATCTCAGCGACCCGGGCCAGCGCATCGGCGGGTTTTACGAGCAGTTGCTCGATTTGGCCTAGACGGGGTAGGTGACCCCGGTCAGTTGTTCGGAGACGGCCCACAGCTTGCGCTGACGCTCGG
Organism: Mycobacterium sp. TH-M25; assembly: GCF_057473665.1. Taxonomy (NCBI): domain Bacteria; kingdom Bacillati; phylum Actinomycetota; class Actinomycetes; order Mycobacteriales; family Mycobacteriaceae; genus Mycobacterium; species Mycobacterium sp. TH-M25. The sequence goes on along the minus strand of NZ_JBYCLA010000577.1, from coordinate 7,358 downwards.
CGTCGTCGCAAGTAGTAAATTGAAGGCGTGTTCCCGCTCACACGGAGGTAGAGGGTAGGGACAATCTTCGCGTAGCCACATCGGAGCTGCCCGCAGTTGCGGGAGCTCGCCACCGGCTGCGCGCAGTGCCATGGCCGCGGCTATCCGGAAGGCTGACTGGACAGGACTGGGCAGGTGGCGCATCAACTCGGTGTCTGAGCGGCCGGGGTGAGTCGTCGCGCCGGGCGCCAGCCGCCGCTGCAGTTCATAGGTGAACATCAGGTTGGCCAACTTGGCCTGCCCATAGGCGGCGACCCGGTTGTAGTTGCATGTCGGCCAGGATGTGCGGTCATCGACGGGCTGCGCCCCTCGCGCTAAACGGGCAACCTCAGTTGCCGATGTAACCGGAGCCCAGGTTGACGATGTTGCACATGGCGCCCTTGCCGGCGATCGGCGGGGCATTGTTGGTGTGGGTCACGGCTTTTCGCCCGTTGACCACGACGCGACAGGTCACCGACCCCGGCTGGTCGCCGGGATGTGCGCCGGTGAACATCAGCGACCGCGAACTGCCGTTGTAGTCGAATGCCGTCGACCACGGCAGGCCCACGTTGGGCACGGTCGCGGGCTCGTCGTTGGCTCCGGTATACGACACCAGCACGCCTTCGGTGAAGGTGCCGGTCAACTCGAACACGATCGGAACCGACGCCGCGGCCGTTCCCGGAGCCGCCATCAGCAGCCCCCCTCCGAGAGCAACGACAGCGCACAACTGTCCCGCCCCCCGCGCAGCGGCTTCCACGGTCATGGGTGGATTAGAGCACAGCTCGCAAACCGACATCAGGTGATCGCATTTCTTGCACTCTCTATAGGCGAGTGCTAAAAATGATATTGGCACTCGCAACTAGTGAGTGCCAGGTCGGGACGGTGAGGCGAGGGCCGCGTCAGCGGAGACACCCAAGCCGTCCGTCGCGGGCACTGCACCCGGCCACAGACTCGTCATCCCTAATCGGAGGAATCACTTCGCAATGTCCAAGATAATTGCGTACGACGAAGAGGCCCGTCGCGGCCTCGAGCGGGGCCTCAACGCCCTGGCCGACGCGGTAAAGGTGACGTTGGGCCCCAAGGGTCGCAACGTCGTCCTGGAGAAGAAGTGGGGCGCCCCCACGATCACCAACGATGGTGTGTCCATCGCCAAGGAGATCGAGCTGGAGGACCCCTACGAGAAGATCGGCGCCGAGCTGGTCAAAGAGGTCGCCAAGAAGACCGACGATGTTGCCGGTGACGGCACCACCACGGCGACCGTGCTCGCGCAGGCGCTCGTCAAGGAAGGCCTGCGCAACGTTGCGGCCGGCGCCAACCCCCTGGGTCTCAAGCGCGGCATCGAGAAGGCCGTCGAGAAGATCACCGAGACCCTGCTGAAGTCGGCCAAAGAGGTCGAGACCAAAGAGCAGATCGCGGCCACCGCTGCCATCTCGGCCGGCGACACCCAGATCGGCGAGTTGATCGCCGAGGCGATGGACAAGGTCGGCAACGAGGGTGTGATCACCGTCGAGGAGTCGAACACCTTCGGCCTGCAGCTCGAGCTCACCGAAGGTATGCGCTTCGACAAGGGCTACATCTCGGGCTACTTCGTCACCGACGCCGAGCGTCAGGAAGCGGTCCTCGAGGACCCCTACATCCTGCTGGTCTCGTCGAAGGTCTCGACGGTCAAGGATCTGCTGCCGCTGTTGGAGAAGGTCATCCAGTCCGGCAAGCCGTTGCTGATCATCGCCGAGGACGTCGAGGGCGAAGCCCTGTCGACCCTGGTCGTGAACAAGATCCGCGGCACATTCAAGTCTGTCGCCGTCAAGGCGCCGGGCTTCGGTGACCGCCGCAAGGCCATGCTGCAGGACATCGCGATCCTGAGCGGTGGCCAGGTGATCAGCGAAGAGGTCGGCCTCTCGCTGGAGACCGCCGACATCGCGCTGCTCGGTCAGGCCCGCAAGGTGGTCATCACCAAGGACGAGACCACCATCGTCGAAGGCGCCGGTGACTCCGACGCCATCGCCGGCCGGGTGGCCCAGATCCGCGCCGAGATCGAGAACAGCGACTCCGACTACGACCGTGAGAAGCTGCAGGAGCGCCTGGCCAAGCTGGCCGGCGGTGTTGCGGTGATCAAGGCCGGAGCCGCCACCGAGGTGGAGCTCAAGGAGCGCAAGCACCGCATCGAGGACGCCGTGCGCAACGCCAAGGCTGCTGTCGAAGAGGGCATCGTCGCCGGTGGTGGCGTGGCCCTGCTGCAGTCGGCTCCCGCGCTGGACGACCTGAAGCTCACCGGTGACGAGGCGACGGGCGCGAACATCGTGCGTGTGGCGTTGTCGGCTCCGCTGAAGCAGATCGCGTTCAACGGCGGGCTCGAGCCCGGCGTCGTCGCCGAGAAGGTCATGAACTCCAAGCCCGGTGTCGGCCTCAATGCCGCCACCGGTGAGTACGAGGACCTGCTCAAGGCCGGCGTCGCCGACCCGGTCAAGGTGACGCGTTCGGCGCTGCAGAACGCGGCGTCCATCGCGGCGCTGTTCCTGACCACCGAGGCCGTCGTGGCCGACAAGCCGGAGAAGGCCGCGGCTCCCGCCGGCGACCCGACCGGTGGTATGGGTGGCATGGACTTCTAGTTCGCATCAGGCAATCGAGAAGCCCGGTCCCCGCGTGGGGCCGGGTTTTTCGTATTTTTGGGTAACTGATGTAGTGAACATTCAAAACAGTTGGGGACGAAGGGACGACATAATGGGAAAACTATTAGGGCGCATGATCTTTGGAGTGGTTCCCGGCTGCATGCTCGGTCTGATCGTTGCGCCTGGCGCGAGTGCCGCAGACCCGTGCTCGGCCAGTGGCGTCGCTGCCACGGCCAGCGGAGTGCTGAACGCGGCCAGCGGCTACCTCGATGCTCATCCGGACGCCAACAATCTGCTGACCACTGCGGTCGGTCAACCGCCGGCCGAAGCAAAATCGACGATCCGGGGATATTTTATCGGCCACCCGGGTGAGGCGTTGGCCCTGAAGAACATCGCCCAGCCGCTGCTGAACTTGAAGAGCCAGTGCCCCAACTCGGTGTCGCCCGACCAACTGGCCGCGCTGGTCGACGCGCTGTCGGCGTAGGGGTCAGCTCCGTCTGGGCGCGAGTGTGCAGGTTGTTCTCGCCTTCGGGTCATCGTCGCATGCAGCAGCTGCACAGTCGATGCACTGTGTATAACCGTGCGCGGCATCGACCGGGATTGACCGAAGATGTCGGTCATGAGCGGATGCGACTGGCCGTTTCTCGGGCGAGAAGCCGTGCGGTGCGGCGAGATCTCGGCTTGGCGACTGCAGCGGGATTACCGGCCCGTCTACCGCAACGTCTACGTGTCGAAGCAGGTGACGCTGACCGCGCTCACCCGAGCTCGCGCGGCCTGGCTGTTTTCCGGTGACGATTCGACCTTGACGGGCCTCTCGGCGGCGGCTGTTCTCGGCACCAAATGGTTGGACCCAGGCGAGCCCGCGGAGTTGTGCCGCCCTAATCGACACGCCCCGGCCGGGATCGTGGTCCGCTCCTACGCTCTGTCTGCGCGGGAAACCATGATCCGTAACGGGATTCGGATCACCACCCCCGAGCGGACCGCGTTCGACATTGGACGGTCGCTGTCGGCAAACCGTTCGATTCCCGTTCTCGATGCGCTGGCGAATGCCACGAACTTCAAGACTGCCGATGTCGAGTGCCTTGCCGCTGGCAAGCCCGGCGGCCGTGGTGTCCGACAACTGCGCTCGGTACTGGCTCTGGTGAACGGCGGCGCCGAGTCTCCGCAGGAGAGTCGCGTGCGATTGCTGTTGGTGGCCGCGGGTCTACCGCAGCCCGAGACGCAGATCGAGTTCAGCGACGAGTTCGGCGTGGCGCGGATCAGGGTCGACATGGGGTGGCGGGAATGGCGAGTCGCTGTCGAGTACGACGGAGCCCAGCACTGGTCCGACCGGCGTCAACGGTCGTGGGATATCGATCGGATCGCGATTCTCGAAGCGATGGGCTGGGCGGTCGTCAGGGTGAGCGCCGAGATGCTGGACAGGCCGAACGTGATCATCGACCGCGTCCGCGGCAAGTTACGCGCGGCAGGGTGTCCCATCTAACGCCGAGTGTGCAGGTTGTTCTCGCCTTCGGGTCATCGTCGCATGCACACCCTGCACAGTGGACGACCGATCAGACCGGCACCGATTGGCGGCCACGGACCAGCTTGCCCGGCCGCGCATCGGTCGGCACGCCGTTTTCGGCGATCACCTCGCCGGCGACGATGGTCGCCACGTAGCCGTCGGCGGTCTGGTCGAGTCGGCGCCCACCCGCAGGCAGATCGTGGACGATCACCGGCTTGTGCAACTGCAACGCCGCGTGGTCGATCACGTTCAGGTCGGCCTTGTATCCCACGGCGATCCGGCCCCGGTCGGCCAGCCCGGCCACCCGCGCCGGCACCGACGTCAACCGGCGGACGGCTTCGGGGATTTCGAAGCGGCCGGACTTGCGGTCACGCGCCCAATGCGCCAAGAAATACGTCGAATAGCTTGCGTCGCAGATCATTCCGTAGTGCGCGCCGCCGTCGCCGAGGCCGAGCACCACGTCGTCGCGATGCAACAACTCGCCGACCGTGTCCAGTGACTGGCTTTGCAGGTTGCTGGTGGCGACCAGCAGCATGGCGCGTCCGTCGTCGTCGAGCAGGCGGTCGTACGCCTCTTCCATCGGGTCGACACCTTTGGCCCGCGCGCGGGCGCCGATGCTGTCTTTCGGGTCCGGCTCGTAGTTCGGGTGGTCGTCCAGTGGGAAGATCCAGTCCCACATCTGCGCGACGTACAAGATCGGGTGCCCGTGGCCGGGCTTGTCGGCCAGGATGCGGGCGCGGACCTGCGGCTTGCGCATCTCGGCGACGCGCTCGGCCAGCGGCAGGTCCGCGATCTCGCGGTAGCTGGGATACAGCACGAACGGGTTGGCGGTCAGCTGCAGGCCGATGATCAGCCCGATCGGTCGCGGCAACAGCTGGGCGGTAAAGCGGACGGCGCCCGCCCTATCATTGGCTTTCTCGATCATCGTGATGGCATCCGGCCAGGTCGGGTCGCCGGTGTTACCGACGACCAAGCTGAACGTCACCGGCAGCCCGACATCTTCGGCCACGTCGAACACCGTCTGCAGCACCGGTTGGTAGCCGCCGGCGGGAATGTCGGGTACGAATTGCAGCAGGCCGCCGCCGCCGTCGACGACGCCGCGGGCGATCTCCTCGATTTCCTCCCGGGCCGCGTCGTAACTCGGTATCGGAGAACCACTTTCGGTCTTGTGAATGGTAAAGCGGGAGGTGGCGAAACCCAGCGCGCCGACCTCGATGGCTTCCTTGGCGAGCTCGCGCATCTTGGCCAGGTCTTCGGCGGTGGCCGGTTCGCGGTCGGCGCCGCGCCGGCCCATCACGTAGACCCGCAGCGGGGAATGCGGCAGGTAGGCCGCCACGTCAATATCGCGTTGCCCCGCCTCTAAGGCATCCATGTACTGCGGGAAGGTCTCCCAGTTCCAGGGCAGGCCGTCGGTCATCACCACACCGGGAATGTCTTCGACCCCGGCCATCACGTCGACCAGAACGTCGTGGTCCTCCTGCCGGCACGGCGCGAAGCCCACACCGCAGTTACCCATCACCACCGTGGTCACCCCGTGCGCCGACGACGGCGTCAAACGCTGCGACCAAATCGACTGGCCGTCGTAATGCGTGTGCAGGTCGACGAAGCCGGGCGTTACCAGCAGCCCGGAAGCGTCGATTTCCCGCGTCGCCTTCGAGCCATTGACGTGGCCGAGGGCGGCGATCACGCCGTCGCGCACGGCGACGTCACCGACGAACGGCTCACCGCCCAGCCCGTCGACGATGGTGCCGTTGCGGATGATCAGGTCGTAGGTCATCGAAGTAATCTCCTACATCAGGGCTTCTGCCAGGTTAAATAGGATTCAGGTGTCCGAAAGGTGTCGCGAAATTGGCATGAACGAATCGGGGAAATCGGGCGGGTTGTGTCCACTGGACACCGCGCCCATCTCCACGGTCAGCGCCCATTAGGGAAGCCTAACTCCGCGCAACAACTGGCTGTTCAGAACCGTGGCACAACTGGCACATCGCGGACGGGTGGTCACAAGTGTGCGAAGCGGTACGGGAGCGACGAACACCTGATGGCTCACTCCGACCGCGTCGGATCTGGCGAAAGGACCAGTACGAGACCGCAAGGAATAGCCCCATCAAGGAGACCATCGCGACCATCGCGTAGGCGTCGCTCGTCACGATGCCGCAAAGCGTGCCATTAACCCGGTGGGCGGCGTTTCTGGTGGCGCGGGTGAGCCCGGTATTCGAGTGATTGTTCGCGACGGAGCGGGTAGACGCGAGCTGTGTAGTAGGAAGCAAGGTACAAGACAGCGACGCTGCCCGTCGTGACCAGCGATGCCACCGCGAATTGAATGTACTGGCGGCGCGCGACAGGATAGTCCCAACTTCCGTCGGTGTATCCGATGCCAAGCGCTATGAGGGCGATGAATGCGGCGCCGGTCCACGGGATAAAGCCCTTTTCACGGCCCACTGCCGCGAAGTAGACGTTCCCGCCGGCGATCACCGCGATGATGACGAGCATCCACCACATCTTGGCGGCCGACAGCATGCCGCCGTAGGAATCGGGCGTGGGATCGATGTCGTCACCCGAATGAGGCGCCGCCGGTGATTCGGACTGGCTGTCGGCCAGCGAAAGCGCGAAGATTCTGCCGCTGATTTTGATGTAGGACGTCGCCGTGTAGGCGGCAATCACCATCCCTCCGAAGAATATCCCGGCGACTCCGAAGCCTCTTTCGCGATCCGGGTAGCACGCTAAATAGCCGGAAACCCCGGCCAAGCATGCGCATAGCCAGTAGATGCGACGCTGCGCGCTGCGGGTCAGACGAAAGGACGACAGTGAAAATCCGGCGATATAGCAGACGACAGCAGCACCGAAAAAAACGTCCTTCATGTCATCCGCCCAGCATGTTGACGATTTTGTCACCGCCGGCGGCACCCGCTACGCCGCCGGGGAACCCGACGATCAGCGTGCCTTCCGGGCCGACAAACGATCCCCAAAACGAGCCGGCGATCCACCCGCCGGCTAAGCCGCCCGCCGCGCGTGCACCTAGTCCGGCCGCTGCTGGACCGAGCGGCGCTCCGTTGATCACGTCGTAACCGGTGACGAGCGCGTCCAGCCCCACTCCGGCTTTGGTGAGCTTGCGGCCGAAGCCTTCCAGGGCTTTCGCGTCCGCCTCCGACCAGACTGGGGCGTTTCCACCCCAGTGCTTGCCGTGTGGCATGGCACCCGCGTGGCTCTCCGCACCCCCGCCGAGCGCT
>NZ_JBYCLA010000576.1:0-7490 GCF_057473665.1 Mycobacterium sp. TH-M25 | reverse complement strand
GCCCCCGCCCAACGACTCCGGCGCAGCGGTAGACAGGATGTTGGCGTCGGCGAGCTTTCCCCAGAGCTCGCGGTCGAACCGCTCCTCGAGGCCGTCGAGCGTGCGCTGGTGCTCGGGCGTGCACACCGCATCGACGATCGTCGTGACCAGACCGCCGAGATCGTCGGCGGCTTCGGTTGTCGTGAAGTCCATGGATTCGCCGTGATTCCGTTAGCGGTTGGCTCGGGGCAGGCCGAGCGCCACCATGCCGATGATGTCGCGTTGCACCTCGTTGGTGCCGCCGCCGAAGGTCAGGATCAAGCACGCCCGGTGCATCCGCTCGACCCGTCCGCGCAGCAGCGCGCCGGGTGAATCCTGTCGCACGGTCGCCGCGGTGCCCAGCACCTCCATCAGCAGCCGGTAGGCCTCGGTGGCCAATTCGGTGCCGTACACCTTGGCCGCCGAAGCGTCCGCCGGCGACGGTGCTGATTCCACCGAGGCCAGCTCCCAGTTGATCAGCTTGAGGACCTCGACGCCTGCGTGCACCCGGGCCAGGTTGAGCTGCACCCATTCCGAATCGATCAGTCGAGAACCGTTGTGGTCCTTGGTGTTTTGCGCCCATTCGCGAACTTGGTTGAGCGCCATGATGATCGGCATCGGCGACACCAATGCGACACGCTCGTGATTGAGCTGGTTGGTCACCAGCTTCCAGCCGGCGTTCTCCTCACCGACCCGGTTGGCCACCGGAACGCGGACGTCGGAGTAGTAGGTGGCGCTGGTGTCGACACCGGACATGGTGTGCACCGGGGTCCAGGAGAACCCGTCGGCGGTGGTCGGCATGATCAGCATCGAGATGCCGCGGTGCTTTTTGGCTTCGGGATTGGTGCGCACGGCCAGCCAGACGTAGTCGGCGTAGGCGATCAGGCTGGTCCACATCTTCTGGCCGTTGACCACGTAGTCGTCGCCGTCGCGCACCGCGGTGGTCCGCAGGTTCGCCAGGTCGGTGCCGGCGCCGGGCTCGGAGTAGCCGATCGAGATGTGCAGTTCCCCCGCGGCAATGCGCGGCAGGAAGAACTTCTTCTGCTCCTCGGTGCCAAAGGCCATGATCGTCGGCGCGACGCTGTTGATGGTCAAGAACGGCACCGGCGCGCCGGCGATCGCGGCCTCGTCGGTGAAGATCAGCGAGTCCATCGGCGAGCGGTCCTGGCCGCCGTACTCCTTGGGCCAGTTCAGGGTGAGCCAGCCGTCTTTGCCCATCTGCGCGACGGTGTCGCGGTAGACGTTGCCCTCGCCGACCTCCCCCGACGTCGAACTCAGTGCTTCGCGACGTTCCGGGGTGATCAGCGTGGCGAAGTACGACCGCAGTTCGCGGCGCAACTCCTCCTGCTCCGGGGTGTAACTGATGCGCATCCTGGCTGCCCTCCAGTCATCGGCGAGTTCTGCGCAGCCAGCGTCGTCGGCTACCCATTCGCATCCTGTGGTTGTAACACGTTCTAGTCTGAAGCGTCCAGCGACCTTTCCCGGGGACGCGGCCGGGACGGGTCGTATGGTGGGCATACCGATTGGAAGCCATGGCTCAAGGAGGAACGTCGTGCGGGTGAAAGTCGACCACGACCGGTGCGAAGGCAATGCGGTGTGCTTGGGAATCGCGCCGGATATCTTCGATCTCGACGACGAGGATTACGCGGTGGTGAAGCTGGATCCGGTGCCCGCCGACATGGAGTCACTGGCAGAGCAGGCAATCGCGGAATGCCCGCGTGCTGCCTTGATACGGGAAGACTAGAGGCCTTCGTAAATTGAGCAGCAGCATGAACGCGATCGACCTGTCCGGAAAGGTCGCGGTGGTCACCGGCGCGGCCGCAGGGCTGGGCCGCGCCGAGGCGATCGGCTTGGCACGCGCGGGCGCGACCATCGTCGTCAACGACATCAAAGCCGCGCTGGACGCCTCCGACGTGATCGACGAGATCACCTCCGCAGGTTCCAAAGCCGTCGCCGTGGCCGGCGACATCAGCCGGCGCGAGACGGCCGACGAATTGGTGGCCACCGCCGACGGACTGGGCGGGCTGGGCATCGTGGTGAACAACGCCGGGATCACGCGTGACCGGATGTTGTTCAACATGTCCGACGAGGAGTGGGACGCGGTGATCGCGGTGCACCTGCGCGGGCACTTCCTGTTGACCCGCAACGCCGCGACGTACTGGCGTTCCCAGGCCAAGGGAAGCGACGGCTCGGTCTACGGGCGCATCATCAACACCTCGTCGGAGGCCGGCCTGGTGGGCCCGGTCGGTCAGGCCAACTACGGCGCGGCGAAGGCCGGGATCTCCGCGCTCACCCTGACCGCGGCGCGGGCGCTCGGCCGCTACGGTGTGTGTGCCAACGCGATCGCCCCGCGGGCCCGGACCGCGATGACCGCGGACGTCTTCGGCGACGCGCCCGCGGTGGCCGACGGCGGGATCGACCCGCTCTCACCGGAGCACGTCGTGACCCTGGTGCGGTTCCTGGCATCGCCGGCGGCCAAAGACGTTAACGGCCAGGTGTTCATCGTGTACGGCCCGCAGGTGACGTTGGTGGCGGCACCGACTGTGGAGCATCGGTTCGCGACCGATGCCCAAGCCTGGGACCCAGGCGCGCTGAGCACCGCGATGCAGGACTACGTCGCCGGTCGCGACCCGGAGCGCAACTTTGCGGCTACCGCATTGATGGAGTGACCGACCGGCCCGCGAGACGGTCGGTATCAAACCTGGATTAACTAGAACACGTTTCAGAATGATCTGGATCACAAATGCTCTGACCTGCTAAGTTACTGACATTTGTCGAATTTTGCGGTTCTTTGACACGCCGAACTTGTTCTAGTTACGATGGGCGCGCTCACGCGGACGCCCCCGCTTGGACACACGCGAAGGCGCCGCAACGGGGGATGCACAAGCTTCGCTTTCGAAAGTGGGATAGACCCCGCGAGGGAAGGGAACCAGGTTGATCGAACAGCTCGCGGTTCCGGCTCGGGCCGTGGGCGGTTTCGTCGAGATGTCCCTGGAGACTTTTCGCAAGACGTTTCAGCGCCCCTTCCAGTTCCGTGAGTTCCTCGACCAGACCTGGATGATCGCCCGGGTTTCTCTGATCCCGACGCTGCTGGTGGCCATTCCGTTCACCGTCTTGGTGGCGTTCACGCTCAATATCCTGCTTCGCGAGATCGGCGCCGCCGATCTGTCGGGCGCGGGCACCGCGTTCGGAACCATCACCCAGCTGGGACCCGTCGTCACCGTGTTGGTGGTGGCCGGCGCCGGTGCAACCGCAATCTGCGCCGACCTGGGCGCGCGCACCATCCGCGAGGAGATCGACGCGATGCGGGTGCTCGGCATCGACCCCATTCAACGTCTGGTGGTGCCCAGGGTGCTGGCGTCGACGTTCGTCGCGCTGCTCCTCAACGGCCTCGTCTCGGCCATCGGTATCGCCGGTGGCTACGTCTTTTCGGTGCTGCTGCAGGGCGTCAATCCCGGTGCGTTCGTCAACGGCCTGACCGTGCTGACCCACCTCGGCGAGTTGATGCTCTCCGAAGTCAAGGCGCTGCTGTTTGGTGTGATCGCCGGTCTGGTCGGCTGCTACCGCGGGTTGACGGTCAAGGGCGGTCCCAAAGGCGTCGGGGTCGCGGTCAACGAGACCGTGGTCTACGCGTTCATCTGCCTGTTCGTGATCAACGTCATCATGACCGCGATCGGTGTCCGAGTGCTGGCCCGATGAGGCACCCGTGAGTTACGACGCCACGCTGCGCATGCGCCGTTTCTTCCACCGGTTTGCCGGACCGGTCGACAGCTTCGGCGAGCAGGCGCTGTTCTACGGCGAGTCGATGCGTTACATCCCGAACGCGCTCACCCGCTACCGCAAGGAGACCATTCGGCTGATCGCTGAAATGACCATGGGCACCGGCGCGCTGGTGCTCATCGGCGGAACGGTCGGCGTCGCAGCGTTTTTGACGCTCGCGTCGGGCGGCGTGATCGCCGTGCAGGGCTACGAGTCCTTGGGCAACATCGGCATTGAGGCTTTGACCGGTTTCCTGTCGGCATTTCTGAATGTTCGCATCGTGGCCCCGGTGGTGGCGGGCATCGCCTTGGCGGCGACCATCGGCGCCGGCACCACCGCGCAGTTGGGTGCGATGCGGGTCGCCGAGGAGATCGACGCCATCGAGGCGATGGCAGTGCACTCGGTGTCCTACCTGGTGTCGACGCGGTTGATAGCGGGCTTGATTGCCATCGTGCCGCTGTATTCGCTTGCGGTGCTGGCGTCTTTCTTCGCTGCCCGCTCCACCACGGTCTTCCTCAACGGGCAGTCGGCCGGTCTCTACGACCACTACTTCAGCACCTTCCTGATTCCTACCGACTTGCTGTGGTCGTTCCTGCAGGCCATCGTGATGTCGATCGCAGTGATGCTGATCCATACGTACTACGGCTACAACGCTTCTGGCGGTCCGGTGGGTGTCGGTCTGGCGGTCGGTCAGGCGGTGCGCACCTCGTTGATCGTGGTCGTCGTGATTACCCTGTTCATTTCGCTCGCGGTCTACGGGGCGTCCGGTAATTTCAACCTCTCCGGATAAGGGGGGAGCAGTGGCGAGCACCGGTGCACACCGCATCCGCGTCCGGCTGGCAGCGGCGCTGCTGGCCGCGCTGTTGGTGGGGTTTGCGGTGCTGACGTACCTCTCCTACACGGCGGCGTTTTCACCGACGGACACCATCACGCTGACCGCACCGCGCGCCGGCCTCGAGATGGACCGCGGCAACAAGGTGAAGTTCCGCGGCGTCCAGATCGGCAAGGTCGACGACATCAGCTACGCCGGCGAGCACGCGCAGTTGCGACTGGCCATCGACGACGGCGAACTGCATTACATTCCCTCCAACGCCGCCGTCCACATCGCCAGCAGCACAGTCTTCGGCGCCAAGTCGGTGGAGTTCATCCCGCCCAAGGATCCTTCGCGCGCGGCGCTGAAGCCGGGCGCGCATCTGGCGGTCTCGGCGGTTTCGCTGGAAGTCAACACGCTGTTTCAGTCGCTGATCGGCCTGCTGCAGAAGATCGATCCCGTCGAATTGAACGGCACGCTCAGTGCGTTGGCTGAAGGACTGCGGGGACACGGCCGCGACTTCGGTGGTGTGCTGTCGGGTCTGAATACCTTGGCGCAGCAACTCAACCCGAAGCTGCCCACCCTGCAGCAGGACTTCCGTAAAACCGCTGCCGTCGCCAACATTTATGGGGAAGCCGCACCCGACCTCGTCACCGTTTTCAACAACACGCCCACGATTTCCCACACCGTCGTGGACCAGCAGACCAACCTGAACACCAGCTTATTGTCCGCAATCGGCTTGTCCAACAACGCTTATGACACGCTGGCACCGGCCGAACAGAATTTGATCGACGGTATCAAACGCCTTCGCGCCCCGCTGAAAGTCGCCGCGGAGTATTCACCGGAATTCGGCTGCCTGTTTGGAGCCATCGACCGGGGGATCAAAGAATTCGCGCCCATCCTGGGTGTCAAGAAAGCGGGCCTGTTCACCTCGTCGAGTTTTATCCTGGGTGCACCGACCTACACCTATCCGGAGAGCCTGCCGATCGTGAACGCCTCCGGCGGGCCCAACTGCCGCGGACTACCGGACCTACCCACCAAGCAGACCGGCGGTTCCTGGTATCGGGCGCCCTTCCTGGTGACCGACAACGCGAACATCCCCTACGAGCCGTTCACCGAGCTTCAGGTCGACGCCCCGTCGACGCTGCAGTGGTTGTTCCACGGCGCGTTCGCAGAGCGGGACGACTTCTGATGGGCAACTACGAATCCCAACGCTCGATGATGATCAAGGTCGGCATCTTCACGGTCACCATGCTGTTGGTGGCGGTCGGCCTGGTGGTGACATTCGGTGAGTTCCGTTTCGGGCCGTCGAACACCTACCACGCCAACTTCATCGACGCGAGCCGACTCAAGGGAAACCAGAAGGTGCGGATCGCCGGTGTGCCGGTGGGCGCGGTGCGGGAAGTCAAGCTCAATCCGAACAACACCGTCGACGTCGCCTTCACGGTGGACAAGCGTTACACGCTGTACTCGTCGACTCGTGCCTTGATTCGTTACGACAACCTGGTCGGCGACCGTTTCTTGGAAATCACCTCGGGCCCTGGGGAATTGCGGAAGCTTTCCCCTGGTGGGACCATCGATCAGCGGCACACGCAACCTGCACTCGACCTCGACGCGCTGCTCGGTGGACTTCGTCCGGTACTCAAGGGTCTGGACGCCGACAAGATCAACACGATCACCGGTTATGTGATCGACCTGCTGCAGGGTCAGGGCGGGGCGCTGTCCAACCTGCTGGCCAACACCAACGCGTTCGGGTCGACCCTCGGTGCACGTGACCGCACCATCGGCGCTGTGATCACCAACCTCAACGCGGTGTTGAGCACCGTGGACGCCAAAGGAGCGCAATTCTCCGACGCCGTCGACCAATTGCAGAGGCTCATCACCGGACTGGCCGAGGGGCGCGATGCGATAGCCGGCGCCATCTCGCCGCTGGCCACCACCACATCGGACCTGACCGACCTGCTGAAAAATTCACGCCGCCCACTGCAGGGCGTCCTGGAGAATACGCGACCGCTCGCCGGCGAGATCAACGATCGATTGCCCGAGGTGAACAACGACATCGAGCAGCTGGGGGAGGACTACCTTCGGCTATCTGCCCTCGGCGCCTACGGCGCCTACTTCAACATTTACTTCTGCACGGTGTCGCTCAAGATCAACGGCCCGGCAGGCAGCGACATTCTCATCCCGATGGGTGGCCAGGTGGATCCGAGCAAAGGTAGGTGCGCTTTTGTCAACAAGTAACACCCGCCGCCGCGACCGTGATCCACTGCGGACCGGAATTTTTGGCGTGGTTCTTGTCGTGTGCGTGATTGTGGTCGCGTTTGGCTACACCTCGTTGCCATTCTGGCCCCAAGGCCGGCCCTACACGGCGTATTTCGCCGACGCCGGCGGGATAAACCCCGGAAACGACGTGTACGTATCCGGTATCAAAGTCGGCAAGGTGCAGGCGGTTACGCTCGCCGGCGACACCGCCAAAGTCGCCTTCACCGTCGATCGTCACATCAACGTGGGCAACAGCTCACTGGCGGCGATCCGGACCGAGACCATCCTGGGGCAGCGCGCGGTGGCGATCACCCCGGCCGGTACGGGCACCGCCACCACCATCCCGCTGAGCCGGACGACGACGCCGTACACGCTGGGTTCCGCGCTGGAAGACCTGGGCCACAACGCCGGCGACCTGGACAAGGGGCAATTCGAGAAATCGCTGACGGTTCTCACCGACGCCCTGCGCGACGCCACGCCGCAGTTGCGTGGAGCACTGGACGGCATCACCTCGCTGTCGCGCACCCTGAACACCCGCGACGAGGGGCTGGAACAGCTTCTGGCACATGCCAAATCGGTAACCGGCGTACTGGCCGAGCGTGCCGGCCAGGTCAACAAGTTGGTCGTCGACGGCAACCGG
>NZ_JBYCLA010000575.1:0-8695 GCF_057473665.1 Mycobacterium sp. TH-M25 | reverse complement strand
AGCCGGAGAGCTTGCGGAGCTCGGGATCGTATTCGCCGAGGAACCGTTCGTAGAGGTGCAGATATGTATCGCGGTTGCCTGCACGGACTTTCGGCCAATCGACGGCGCCGATCACGCGTACCAGCAAGTCCAGTATTACCCGGAAGTCAGCGGCGACGTAGTCGGTGAGCAGCTGCAGGGCACGTGACATCAGGGAGTGCTGCCCGGCAAGCTTGGTGCCGACCTCGTGCAGACTGCCGGCGGCGACAAGGTCAATGTTCTCGGTGCGGGCCAGCAGCAGCGCGAAGGTGACAGCCTGGGCGTACCCGTCGGCGAAGACGTCGTCGGTGGCAGTGGGAAACAACAGGGCCCGCCAGTCGCGGGCCAGGCCGTGGAACGGCTGATCGGCTTCCTTAGCGCCCGCGGCGATCGCGCGGGTTTCTTGGGCGAGCTGGTCGAGGACTTCCCCGCGTAGAAGCCGGCACAGCGGTGCGACCTCGCGAACGAGTGCGACGACGCCGGTGATGTCGACCGGGTCCCACCGCAGAAAGTCAGTCAGCAGGACCTCAAAGTCGTCCCCGCAGGTGAGTTTGGTTCCCGCGGTACGCAATGTGCCGCCCGCCAAGTGCACAGGGTCTCCGACGGGGTCGCCGTGGTGGTAGAGCCGCCACTCGGTTCCGTTGGTGTAGATCAAGTTGGGGAAGTCGCGTTGGCGTTCCCATTGGCGCTTGTTATGGTCGGCGAACGATCCGGGGTCCAAATTCGCCCCCGGTTTCTTGACCTCCAGGTAGCCGGTGATGGCCCCGTCGACGCGGATCGCGTAATCCGGCCGGACGCCGCGCTCTTTGTCGCTGACTTCGTCGTGAGGGACGACTGTCAGCGACAGGTTCTGGCCGGCGGCAGCGAGCAGTTCTTCTATGGGGGCTCGGATCGCAGCCTCGGCTTCTCCTGGGCCGGCCAGCTTTTTCTTGCAGACATCACCGAGTGCTGATGTCGCATCGATGATCCATTGCGCAGGCATACGTCCTCACAGGTCATTCCGAGCATCTGAGGACATCAAACACTGCTGTCCGTGCAGGGCCGGGTATTTCTGTTGGCCCTGTCTGCCGATCTCGGTGTTGACGACGCCGTAACCTGACCCCGCGACTCGAAGATCATCGCCGCGGCGATGACCCCGACCCTCACCGCCTGACCCGGGCTCGTCCTCCCCCGGCGGCTCAATCGCCGTTTCACCCCCGTCGTTGGCACGATCCCCGAACCGGGGGCGCGTTGCTTCCCCCCTCTTCCCCCGCGGCCCCTTCCCGACCGGCCGTGACCACACCCCGCTGCGAGCCCATGTCTGTTTAGTTTCGTAGTTATGTTTTGTTTTGTTCCGTTATGTTGTAACAAGCCGACGAAACGACTACGATTGCCGTCATGAGCGATATCGCCGCCGACTCGCCCGGCGCGCAGCGGGACAATTGCAGCTACCCGGGGTGCACGCGGCCGCGGCGCCCCGATCCCGCGACCGGCCGCCCCTCGCGGTACTGCGAACAGCCCGACGTCGACGGAGGGCTTGTCCACAACCGTGCAACGGCCTTCAGGGCTCGCCGCGCCGGAGTTGCCATCCAGGAGGATTCGGCGACCTCGGCGCCGGTGTCGATGGCCCGCGCGACCCTTGACCAACACCTCGCCGAGCTCCCCGGCAGGGTCGCGGAACTGCGTCAGTATTTTGACGACGTCGTGGCCGAGATCCGGACCGCCGGCGATCTTGAGGCCGCCGGCGCCGAGGTCGAGGACGCCCACCGCGACGCACTCAGCCGGATCACCGAGGCCGAGCGCCGAGCCGCCGCCGCCGAGCGTGCCGCCCGGCTGGCCGAGGAACGAGCGCAACAAGCCGAGCGTGACCGTGAAGAAACCGACCAGCTCGCCGAGGAGGCTGCCGCGGAGACAGCGCGGGTCCGCGAGCAAGCAGAAGCCGAGACCGCCGCGGTGCGGGCCGATGCCGAGGCGGCCGCGGCCCGCACCGAACAGCAGTTGGCCGAAGCCTCAGCCGGGTATCACGATCGCCTGGCTCAACGTGATACCGAAGTCGAGCAGGCGCAGCAGGAGGCTGCCGCGGCCCGCCTCGAGGCCGCGGCCGCGCGCTCCGCTCAGCGGGCCGCCGACGACGTGGCTATACGCGAGCGCGAGGCGGCCGCCGAGCTGCGCCGCAAGCTGGACCAAGCCCGCCATGAGGCCGACGAAATGCGCCGACAGCTCCAAGCCGACCTCGACTCAGCTCGTTCGGCCACCCAGCAGGCGATCGCCGAAACCGCGGCCGTCCGGGTGGACCTGGCCACGACTCAGGCTGAGGCTGACGCTGCACGGCGAGCAGCAGAGGTCGATCGGGCGGCGGTTGCCAACCTGACTCGTGACCTCGAGCGGCAACGCGACGACGCGCGGGCAGAACGAGAGGCCCTACACGAGACACACGCCCAGCAGCTCGCCCAGGCGCAGCGCAGCGCCGACGATCGCGTGCAGGCACTCACCGATGCCCTCACCGTCGCGACAGCGGCCGCCGAAACCTATCGGGCCCAGCTCCAGCCCGCCGCGGGGAAAAGATCACTCCCACGCAAGAGCCCGTCGTCGTAGCCCGTGCAGCTGCTCGGCGGTGAATGACACAGGCGCAAGCGTTGCACAGCGCGCCGACAGAGCGAGTGAAACCGCGACGAACCCCACCGACACCTCCCCCACAGGTCATTTGCCTCACCGCGGCGACCTCGCGCTTGTACCCTTCGGGTCATGCCGTTGGCCGAGGGTGTGCACTTCGCCGGCTACACGGTGGTGCGGTTCCTGGGGGCCGGCGGCATGGGTGAGGTGTATCTGGCCCGGCACGCGCGCCTGCCCCGCAACGAGGCGCTGAAGATCCTGCGCGCCGACGTGTCCGCTGACCCCGATTACCGGCAGCGCTTTGAGCGCGAGGCCGATTCGGCCGCCAGGCTGTGGCATCCCCACATCGTGGGGGTGCACGACCGCGGCGAATTCGACGAACAGCTCTGGATCGCGATGGACTACGTCGACGGCCCCGATCTGGCCGCCCTGCTGCGCACCCCGTATGCCACCGGCATGCCCGCCGGCGAGGCGATCGCTGTGATCACCGCGGTCGCCGACGCGCTGGACTACGCCCATCACCGCGGCCTGATGCACCGCGACGTCAAACCCGCCAACATCCTGATCGGCCGACCCGACGACGGCGGCAGCGCGGGCCGGATCCTGTTGAGCGACTTCGGGATCGCCCGCGCCCTCGACGACATCAGCGGCCTGACGGCGACCAACATGGTGGTCGGCACCGCCGACTACGGCGCACCCGAACAGCTGATGGGGCACCCCTGCGATCACCGCGCCGACCAGTACGCCCTGGCCGCCACCGCCTATCACCTGCTCACCGGGCACCCACCGTTCCCGCGCCCTAACTCGGTGGCGGTGATCAGCGCCCACCTCACCGCCCCGCCGCCGCGTCCTAGTGCCGACCGCCCGGAGCTGGCGCCCCTCGACGAGGTGTTCGCCCGGGGGCTGGCCAAACACCCCGCCGAGCGGTTCGGCGGCTGCGCCGAGTTCGCCGCCGCCCTCACCGAACGCCTGCAGCACTGTCCCACCGGCGCCCCGCCCCGCCCTGGCGCCCCCTGGTCGCTGGCCCCCACCGCCGCGCGTGACCGCCCGCCGCTGCCCGAGCCGGCCGCGGCCACCACTCCGCCACCCCCCTACCACGACGGCGCGCCCCCGGTGCCGCAACGCCGAGGGCCCCGGTGGTGGATCCGGGGGCGCCCGGCGGCAGCCGCGGTGAGCGCGGCGGCCGCGGTGGTGCTGGCCGTGGTGGTCATCCCCCGCCTTGGTGAGCACCACCGGGCGCCGCCAGCAGACCTCGCCAGCTACCAAGGCGCCGCCCGGCAGGCCGGCCGCGACTATCTGCAGGCACTGGCGCGCGGGGACGCGGCGGCCGCCCTGGCACTCAGCGCCGCCCCGCCCGGGCGCGCCGGGCTGCTCACCGACGACGTGTTGCGCGCCCAGGTGGCCGCGGTTCCCATCACCGACATCGAGGTCCGCTCGGCACCCGAGGCGCCCGGCGCCAACCCTGCCGACGCGCAGTACCTGATTTTGTCGGCCCGCTTCGGGCCCACCGCCTCCCAGACGCGCATCGGCGCACACCGCGTCGGCGGGGGGTGGAAACTTGACGCCACCACCGTGGCCGTCGCTATCGGCACCGCGACACCGCCCAACGCGTCGCTCAAGGCTGTCGCGGTGTGGGGGGTCGCGACCCACGGTGTCTCACCGGTCACCGTCTTCCCGGGCGCGGTGGCTGTGTCGTCGGCCAACCGCTACATCGACATCAGCGCGCCCACCACCGCGGTGCTGCTCGACGCGCTCACCGACACCGGCGGGCGGGCCCGCATCGCACCGGTGGCCACGCTCAACGACACCGGCCGCCAAACCGCAAAGACCGCCATCGATGACTTCATCCACCACTGCCACCACGGAACAGCCCCGCCCCCGGACTGCCTGCAGCCCTCCTCAGGCACCAACTACCCGACCATCACCGGGCCCGGCGACTTCGCCGCCACCACCTTCACCTTCGACGCCGCCACCATGCTGGTGGCTGTGGGGGGTCGGGCCACCTACCACGGCACCAGCCCCGCCGTCCCCAACTACACGCTGATCACCGACGTGCTGGGCACGGTGGATCTGACCCGGGATCCGCCCACCTTCACCCGCACCGCCGTCAAATAGCCGCCGGGCCGCCGCCGCGCTCCCGGGCTCAGTGAAAGCCCGAATGTGCAGCGCCGGTGTGCTTGTAGGCTTCCGTCATGCCGTGGGCCGAAGGAGCGCAGTTCGCCGGCTACACGGTGCAGCACCTGGTGGGCGCCGGCACCCTCGGTGAGGTCTACCTGGCCCGCCACCCCCGGCTGCCGCGGCACGAGGCCCTGAAAATCCTGCGCGCCGAGGTGTCCGCCGACCCCGACTACCGGCGCCAGTTCGGCCGGAATGCGGATTCGGCCGCCGCGCTGTGGCATCCCCACATCGTGGGGGTGCACGACCACGGCGAGTTCAACGGGCAGCTGTGGATCGCCACGGACCTCGTGGAGGGCCCCGACTCCGCCGCACTGCTGGGCACCCGTGGTGGCGGCCTGCCCTCGCACGAGGTGGCCGACATCGTCGCCGCCGCCGCCGACGCCCTGGACTACGCCCACCACCGCGGCCTGCTGCACCGCGGTGTCAAACCCACCAACATCCTGGTCAACCGCCCCGACCCGGGCGGCGCGGCGCGCATCCTGGTCGCCGACTTCGGCCAGGCCCGCCCCGTCGGCGACAGCGCGGGGACCACGGTGAACACCGTGACCGCCGACGTCGTCGACTACTGCGCCCCCGAACAGCTTGCCGGCCAACCGCTCACCGGGCGCGCCGACCAATACGCCCTGGCTGCCACCGCCTACCACCTGTTGACCGGGACCAAGCTGTTCGGCCACCACAACCCGGTGGCGGTGATCAGCGCGCACCTGATGACGACCGCGCCGCCACCGAGCCGCACGCACCCCGAATTGGGCGGCGCCGACCCGGTTTTCGCGCGCGCCCTGGCCAAAGACCCCGCCGAACGCTTCGCGAGCTGCCGCGACTTCGCCGCCGCGCTGGCCGCCGCCCTGCCCGCCACCCCCGCCGCCCCCGTCGCGCTCACCGCCCCGACCCCCGCCGGGCACCCCGACCCGACGCGCCCTCCT
Organism: Mycobacterium sp. TH-M25; assembly: GCF_057473665.1. NCBI lineage: Bacteria > Bacillati > Actinomycetota > Actinomycetes > Mycobacteriales > Mycobacteriaceae > Mycobacterium > Mycobacterium sp. TH-M25. The sequence goes on along the minus strand of NZ_JBYCLA010000575.1, from coordinate 2,984 downwards.
CCCCCACCACCGGGCGCCCCCGGGACACCCGGCGCCCCCGGGGCGGCCGCCCCCGCCGAGATCGGCGCCGCGCCCACGGCTTCGGGCACCGCCACGCGCCGACGCACCAGCCGGCTGCTGGCCGCAGTGTTCGCGGTGGCCGTCGTCGCCGCAGCCGCCGGGCTGGGCATTTGGCTGGTCAACCGCCACGCCGCGCAGCGCGCCGCCCACGACCGCGAAGCCGCCCGCCTAAGCGGCCAGCATTACCTCGAGGCGCTGGCCGCCGGTGAAGCCGGCACCGCGCTGTCGCTGGGCGCCCAACAACCCGCCACCCCGCAACTGCTCACCGACGCGGCGCTGCGCGCACAGCTGGCCGGCACGCCGCTTACCGACCTCACCGTCACCGCCGACCCCCACGCCGCGCCGGGCACCCAGGGGCTGCTGCTGGCCGCCAGGTTCGGTGCCACCGCATCGCAGACCCCGATGCGGGCGCGCAAGATCGACGGCCACTGGAAGCTGGACACCACCACCATCACGGTGGCCGTGCACCCCCCGCCCCACGCCGACAAAGCCATGACATTCCTTGCCGTGGCCGGGATCTCCACCAAAGGCGCCACGGTCTTGTCGGTATTCCCCGGCGAGCTGCGCATCGGCTCAACCAACCCCAACATCGACATCAGCGCACCCACAGTGCCGCTGCTGCTCGAAGCGCTGACAACCCCCACCCGGCCCAGCATCTCCCCGGTCATCGCGCTCAACGACACAGGCCGCCAAGCGTCGTGGGCCGCCGCGGACGCCTACGCCCACCGCTGCCACAACGGCAGCCCCCCACCGCCGGACTGCAAGCCGGCCAAGCCCCCGCCCCCCGGCGTGCCGCGCGGCGACCCGCCCGATCCGGGCACCCTGAAACTGCTCAACATCGAAAAGCCGCCGGAGCTGACCTACGACCTGGATGCGGCCACCATGACCGTGCATGTCACCGGCAAGGCCTTCTACGCCGCCCAGGGCCGATACGGCGGCCAAACCGCACCCGTCAACCTCACCGCCTACCTCGATGACACCGTCGACCTCACCACCGCGCCTCCCGCCGTCATCCCCGGTCGCTGAAGGGCCTGTCCGGGCCCATGAGCCCGCCGAGCAGCCGGCCCGGTGCCAGCGGACAGCGAAACACCACGCGGGTAATCGATTAGAAGGCCCCGGTCCTCGCGCACCGGCACGCTCAGCTGGTGCACGGCCCTGCAAGAGGCACAGATAAGACAGATGGAGATCGACTTCGGCGAGGCATGGGGCTGGCCCGGATCCAGGGCCGCGTCAACGACGCCGGCCTGGGACCCAGCGGCCCCTGATTCGCCCGGCTCAAGTGCGACTCTGCGGTCCGGCGCTCCACCGCGTGCTGCCCGCAACCTCGCCCCCGCCGCGCCCGGGGGAACCAATGGGATATGCAGGCCCGTAGCGCAGCGGAAGGCGTGGGATGGGCGGCGCCGCCAGCTTTCTTAGACGCTTGGCGAATCCGGTCAGTCGACATCGCCGGTTGCTGAAAACCACGGCTTCGGCTTGATGTGATGCTGTCGAGGACGGCTCCAAACTGGAGCGGTTGTAGCTGTGGCTGGCGCCGGCACGAATGTGCAAGCTAGCTGGATGGTCTGCGGAGAGTGCAGGGCGCATAAGGCGAATGCCAAGGAGTGCAGCGCAGTGGACTTCCCGGAACCTGCCGTGCCGATGAGCACGCCGTGCGGCCCGTTACCACCGGCTTCTGTATCTCTGAGGTCCAGCCACACTGGCGTGCCATCCGGTGCTAACCCCAGCGGAATTGGCAGCAGTTCGCCGCGGTGGCGCAGCCGTATGTCGTTGGTGGGCGCGCGCTTTGACGTCGCCGGGAATGTGCGGTGCGCGCCTAAGGTGTTCTCGATCCCGAGTAGGTTAAGTAATGTCGTCGCAGACGGTGCGGCGGCCATTCCGCTGTGATCAGTGGCGACTTGGCGCAAAGCGCGGGTGTATGGCATCCCCGTCGCGGGTTGGAGCCGCCGCGCCTGTTTCTTTCGAGAATTGTCAGTAGACATGTGATCCCATCCAAAGTTGGTCGCTGCAGCCCACATCTGCGGCGACACTCTCTGTCAGGGGCCAGTGCGCGGGAACCCGGTGGGTCTTGTCCCGATCTGATGAGGCAGCGGATCGATGTGGGCGAATCCGTGGCTGTCGGGAGTCAGGCCGCCGCGGCGGCGGCCCAGCGATCAGTGTAGTCGTCGTATTGGCAATTGGCGTCATCCGACGGTCAAAGAATGCTCAGCCCGCGGTCCATGTCGGGGGGCGGTTGGTGGCGGGGTGCGTCGAGGTCGCCGGCCAGTGCGCGAGCTTGGTTGATGCACAGGCGTGCGGCGGATTTCTGCTCTGGTGTGCTGGCGGGGTCGAGCAGTACGGTTTGGGCGCGTTTCTGGGCGCCGCTGGCCCTTTCTCGGCGGGCGAGGTGAGTGGGTAGGGCCTGGGCTGTGCGGATATCGTGCTGGGCTTGAGCCAGCGCTGAGGTATGGTCCATGCCGCACGATAACGCTGTGGCCCCGTGAAATGCGACCGCTGAGGGGAAGATTCGCCCGAAGGCAACACCCCATGCCGACGCGTCGGGGTCGGTGCGCTCTCAATGTCGAGTCGGTCTTCATGTTGGGGTGGGCTATAGGTCGTGGCCGGGGTGGTCGATGCTGTGTTGACGCTGCGGGTGTTCGAGGGTCAGGCGTTCGCGGGCCCGCAGGGTTTTGCGTAGGGCGTCGGCGTTGGGGAAGCCGAGTTCTTCGAGCAGGGCCGGGGTGGGGTTGAGCAGCAGGCTCCAGCCGGGTTTGCGGCCGCGAGCCTGTAAGCGTTGTTCGGCCGCTGCGGCTTTGGCTTTGGCTTCTGGGCTTTCGGCGGCCATGCGCAGTTCGAGGGTGAGCGCCTTGAGTTCTGCGTCTTTGGCGGCCAGTTCGTCGGTGTGCTCGAACGGCTCTGGGGGGTTGGCCAGGAAGTCGTCGAGGGCG
>NZ_JBYCLA010000574.1:0-3311 GCF_057473665.1 Mycobacterium sp. TH-M25 | reverse complement strand
CCGGTAAATACCAGCGGGTCGTGGAGCACGCGGGTGCCGTCGTGCAGGGCCTCGATCGCGACCATGTGCTCGTCCTCGAGGCTGAAGTCGAACACGTCCAGGTTCTCCGCGACCCGCTCTGGCTTGGACGACCGGGCCACGACCAGGTTGTCCAGTTGCAGATTCCAGCGGACCAACACCTGCGCCGGTGAGCGGCCATACTCGGCGGCGATCGACGCGACCGTCGGCTCCTCGAGCAGCCGGCCCACGCCGAGCGGGCTGTAGGACTGGGTCATCACGTCGTGGTCGTCGTGGTGCTGCCGTAATTCGGCCTGGGTGAGCCGCGGGTGAAGCTCGATCTGGTTGACGACCGGCACCTCCGTGGTTTCCTCGATGACGGTGTCGAGGTGGTCCTTGGTGAAGTTGGAGACGCCGATCGAGCGGACGAGGCCCTGCTCCCGGGCCTGGATCATGCCTTCGAAACTTTCGACGTACTTGCCCAGCATCGGCGCGGGCCAGTGGATCAGGTAGAGGTCCAGATAGTCCAGACCGAGCCGGTCGAGGCTGGCCTTGCACGACTCTTGGGCGCTGTCGAACCCCTGCATGGAGGTACCGAGCTTGGTGGTGACCCAGAGCTCGTCACGCGGCACTCCCGAGGCGGCGATCGCGCGGCCCACCGCCTCTTCGTTGCCGTACGCGGCCGCGGTGTCGATCAAGCGGCAGCCGGCCTCCAATGCCGCGATGACCGAACTTTCGGTCTCGGCGTCCGACAGCTTCGCCACTCCGAGTCCCAGTACGGGCATCTGCGCGTCGTCGTGGAGGACAACCGTGGGAATCGTTGCGGGTGCACCGATTGGTTCGTCAATTGTGCTCATACAGCGTCACCTACCTGCGAATTTACTCAGTGGACAAGTGGAACAAACCCGCCATGCCCATCGGGCCGGACGTGGCTGCCCATGCACAACGGAGCATGCACAGCGAGGCGCCAAAGTTGGATACCCCGCGCATATTTGAGCTACCTCTGGCTCGCCGAGCCGATCTCTGCGACCACTCACCGATATGCCGTCAGCGTTCAGCTCAAGACCGGACCGTACGCCGAGACCAAAAGTGCTGCACCGCTGGAAATTACGCGTGCAACTCAGAACAGCTCTGCTGAGAACACCAGCAAATCGGTGACATCGGGTACCTCTCGACCGCGCATTGCGCATCACCGACGTTTATCATATTCGGCGCTCGTTGCCAAAATAATCAGAAATCCGAGCAACGACGTCGCGACTTGGGCTCGCTGACACGAGTCGTTATGCTCGCTGCGCACTCGACTACCCAGGGAAGCGAGGTTGCCCCCAGATGAAAACGCAGGACGATTTCCTCGAAATTGCATTGCAAGCAGCACAAATTGGGGCGAAGGCGTTAACGGAGTCACCGCCCGGTAATGTGCACCACAAAGGTGATCGCGATTTGGTGACTGATGTGGACTTAGCGATCCAGCATGAAATCCTGGAATTTTTACGCAAGGTCGCCCCGGAGGTCGATTCGCTGGCCGAAGAATCCACGCGGCAACCGGATATCGCGGCGGCGGACTGGCTGTGGGTGCTTGACCCCATCGACGGGACATCCAATTTCGCGCACGGACTGCCGCTGTGCGCGGTTTCGCTCGCGCTGGTGCATCGCGGATCCCCCGTCGTGGCGGTGACCCAGGCGCCGCTGTTGGGGCGGACTTATCATGCGGTGCAAGGCAATGGGGCATACCTCAACGGGCGACCGATCACGGTCAGCCGAACCGAAAGCCTCAACGAGGCGATCGTCTCGCTGGGCGACTACGCCGTCGGACCCGACGCCGCCACCCACAATCGGCAACGCCTCGCAATCACGGCAGGCCTGGTGCCGTTGGTCGAACGTATTCGCATGGTCGGCGCGGCCACGCTCGACCTGGCCTTCGTCGCCGAGGGGGCGCTGGACGCGTGCGTGATGTTGTCCAACAAGCCATGGGACACCGCAGCGGGAGCATTGATCGCCCGCGAAGCCGGTGCGTTCGTCACCGATGCGCACGGGGATTCGCACACCTACCAATCTGATTCGATGGTGGCGGCCACCCCGGCGATCGCCGACGAATTGGCGGAGGTCATCAGCGTCGAGAATGTGTAGTACTGGCCGCCGCTGGTCGTAGCGGGGTCGAGTCAGGCTTTACCGTTGCGCTCGCGGTGCTTACAGCCCGAACCAGCAGCAGGGCCGGCGCGTCGACGTCACCTGCGGCTCCTTGCCGACGCTGTTTCCGGGAGCCACCACGACTGATATTCGATGTTTTGGACACCTAGGCAAGGGGTAACTATCCATGCATGTCCAAACTCAGTGTTATGAAATCGTTTGTTGTTGGTGGCGCGGTTGCTGCGGCGATGGCGGTCATGCCTGTCGCGGCAGCTGAGGCCAGTGTGGGCTCGACCGGCATGGCGCCCGCCCACGTCATCGTCAAGCAGGATCCGGGCGGCAGCGGATGCGACGGCAACGGCACCTGCGGGTCGGGCGGTCAGAACGGGGGCCCGGGCGGCGGTCCCGGCGGCCAGGGCTGTGTCCCAGGCGTCGGCTGTGGGTCGGGCGGCCAGTTCGCCGGACCCGGCGGTGTTCCCGGCGGAAACGGATGTCTTCCGGGTGTCGGCTGCGGTTCCGGCCACGGGTAGGCCTGACGTCACGACCACTCGAGTTCATGCGGTCTGGGGCAACCCAGGCCGCATGACGGCGGGTTATTCGCCCTTAAGGCTGCCGATGCCCAACGAGTAGTCGGTGCGCGCCGGTTTCGTTTCGGACCGCTGCGCGTCGACATAGTCGCGCGGATCGCGGTCCACGATCGACAACCCGCGGGTGGTCGGGTGCTCGGCCATGAAATCTCGGTACTGTCGGCCCAGCGAATCCCGAAGCCCGATCGGGGCATTGCGCCGAAAGTCGGCTAAGCCCTCACGTTCTTCTTCGGCCATATGGTCGTCGTTGGCCAGCCGGGTTCGACCGACTGCCTCCCACCACTGGTCGGTAGCGACCCCTGCGGCGTCCGCGTCACGCACGCCATCGCGAATGTCGTTGTGGTCGCCGATCGCATCGAGAGTTTCGCCTTCGGCGTCGGCACTACCGCGCTTGAGCAGTTGCGGGTAGAAGATCTTCTCCTCGATCAGCGCATGGACGTCGAGCCTGTCGGCCAGCGGACGCCAAATCCTTCCCAGCGCACTCTGATTCGCCGGTGTCTGCGCCTGCAGCTCGTCCAGCTTGGCGAACTGCGCGCGGAACCAGGCGTGGTCGTCGAGAATCAACGTGGTGATCTCGGCCATCCCCACCAGTACAGCAGT